>NZ_DKJF01000070.1:0-15338 GCF_002454615.1 Pseudomonas sp. UBA6699 | reverse complement strand
TTTCGCAAAACCCCTATCTGCACATGCAGGTAGGGGTTTTGTCTTTGTGCTCCCAAAAAGTCCCCTGGCCTCACAACAATCCCTGTGGGAGCGGGCGCGCCCGCGAACACCGGCGCAGCCGGTGCCATTCACCGCGCCGTGTGCTTCACCGGCACGCCGGCTCCCACAATTCGAGCCAGAACACTAGAATAGGCCCACGCACCTACTCAGAAGTACTCCATGTCCAATCCCATCGAACCTGAATCGCTGGCCCGGTTGCCGCTGGAAGAGCTTGTGGCCTGCCACGAATGTGACCTGCTGCTGCGCAAGCCCGTGTTACAACATGGTGAAAAGGCCCTCTGCCCGCGCTGCGGTTACGAGCTGTATGCTCACCGGCACAATGTGGTCAATCGCAGCCTGGCCCTGGTATTGACGGCCTTGTTGCTGTTCGTGCCAGCCAATTTTCTGCCCATCATGCAGCTGCACCTGCTTGGCCAAACGTCTGACGATACTGTCTGGAGTGGTGTGCTAGGCCTGTACAACTCGGAAATGCGTGGCGTGGCGGTGGTGGTTTTTCTTTGCAGCATGGCTATTCCATTAACCAAGTTGCTGTGCCAACTGGCTGTATTGCTGAGTATTCGCCTGAACGTGGGGCGCGGTTTGGGCCTGCTGTTCTACCGTATCTATCACCACCTGCGCGATTGGGGCATGCTCGAGGTCTATTTCATGGGTGTACTGGTGGCCATCGTCAAGCTGGTCGACCTGGCTGAATTGACCGTAGGGTTGGGGTTGTTCTGTTTTATCAGCCTGTTGTTGATCCAGGTTTGGCTGGAAGTGGTGATGTCACCGCATCAGATCTGGAGTGCGCTATCGGGGGAGGACCTGCATGCGGGCGATTGATGCGGGCATTCTGGTCTGCAATGAATGCCATGAGCTGAACCGGCAGGCGCCGGACAGTAAATCGCAAAGCTGCACACGTTGTGGCGCTGTAGTGCATGCGCGGCGTCCGAACAGCATCATGCGCACCTGGGCGCTGCTGATTGCCGCGTCGATTCTGTACATCCCGGCCAACGTGTTGCCCATCATGACCGTGAGTACCCTCGGCCAAGGCAGCCCGGACACGATCATGTCCGGGGTCATCACCTTGCTCAAGCACGGCATGGTGCCGATCGCTGCAGTGGTGTTCATTGCCAGCATCCTGGTGCCGACCTTCAAGCTGGTAGGCATCGGTTTGCTGCTGTACTCCGTACAACGGCGGCAACCCCTTTCGGCCCGGCAACGGATATTCATGTACCGCTTCATCGAATTCATCGGGCGCTGGTCCATGCTGGACATCTTCGTCATTGCCATTCTCGTGGCAGTGGTGAATTTCGGCCGAATCGCCAGTGTCGAAGCCAATTTGGGCGCCGTCGCCTTCGCAACTGTGGTGATCCTGACAATGTTTGCTGCTTTAACTTTCGATCCCCGACTGATTTGGGATAACACGGAGTCGGATGACGACCATGAGTGACCTGCCAACGGCTAAAACCCGCCCAGCCTCGAACTGGTCGGCCATCTGGATCCTGCCTTTGATCGCCTTGATGATCGGTGGTTGGCTCGCTTGGCAGGCTTACCGCCAGGCCGGTGTGGAGATTGAAGTGCGCTTCGAGTCGGGCGACGGGATCGTCGCCAACAAGACCGAGGTGATCTACAAAGGGATGCCGGTTGGCAAGGTCAAGAGCCTGGTGCTCGATGCCGAGGGTGAGAACCAGGGTGTTATCGCCACGATCGAAATGAACAAGGATGCCGAGCCGCATCTGACCAAGGGGACGCGCTTCTGGCTGGTGAAGCCCAGTGTCACCCTGGCAGGCATTTCAGGCCTGGAAACCCTGGTGTCTGGTAACTATATCGCAGTCAGCCCGGGCGAAGGTGAGCCTACCAAGCGCTTTACCGCGCTGAAGGTGGCGCCGCCACTGTCGGACAGCGAACCTGGCCTGCATCTTGTACTCAAGGCTGAACGGCTAGGTTCGCTCAACCGTGACAGCCCAGTGTTCTATAAACAGATCCAGGTCGGCCGGGTGAAGAGTTATCGCCTGTCCGAAGACCAGAGCACGGTGGAGGTAAAAATATTCATCGAGCCGGCTTACGCCAGCCTGGTGCGCAAACACACGCGCTTCTGGAATGCCAGCGGGGTAAGCATCGACGCTTCGCTTTCGGGTGTGAAAGTGCGTAGCGAGTCGCTGTCGAGCATCGTTGCCGGGGGTATCGCCTTTGCAACCCCGGAGTATCGCAAGGACAGCCCGCCAACCGACCCCAGCCTGCCGTTCCGCCTGTATGAAGACTTCGATGCAGCCCAGGCGGGGATCCGGGTAAAGGTCAAGCTTACCGATTACGAAGGCCTGCAGGCGGGTCGTACCCCGGTCATGTACAAAGGCATCCAGGTTGGCTCGCTGAAAACGCTGAAGATGGAAGACAACCTGGCCAGCGCTTCGGCCGAGCTGACACTGGACCCGCTCACCGAGGACTACCTGGTGGAAGGGACCCAGTTCTGGGTGGTCAAGCCTTCGATTTCCCTGGCGGGTATCACGGGGCTGGAGGCGCTGGTAAAAGGTAACTACATCGCCATTCGCCCCGGCGAAAAGGGCGCGCGGCCAGAGCGCGAGTTCGAGGCGCGTGCCAAGGCGCCGCCGCTGGACCTCAAGGCGCCTGGCCTGCACATGGTGCTGTTCGCCGATACCCTCGGTTCGCTGGAGGTCGGCAGCCCGGTGATGTATCGCCAGGTCAAAGTGGGGAGCGTGCAAAGCTATCAGTTCGCCCGCAACAGTAACCGCATCCTCATTGGTGTGCACATCGAGAAAGAATACGAAAAACTGGTCAACGGTTCGTCGCGCTTCTGGAACGCCAGCGGTATTACGCTGACTGGCGGCTTGTCCGGCATCAAGGTGAAGAGTGAGTCGCTGCAAACGCTGATGGCCGGTGGCATTGCCTTCGACACGCCGCGTGCGGATGTTCCGCTGAAGCGGCACATTCCGCGCTTCCGGCTGCACGAGAGCCAAGAGGCGGTGAACCGTGCGGGCACCTTGATCACTATCCGTGTCGACCGCGCGGATGGCCTGAAGCCAGGTACAGCGATTCGCTTCCGGGGCCTGGATGTGGGCAGCATCGAGAGCGTCGACTTGACCAATGACCTGCAGGCGGTGCTGCTGCGGGCGCGTATCACCGAAGCGGCAAATCGCATCGCCCGGGCCGGGACGCAGTTCTGGGTAGTCAAACCTGCGTTTGGCCTGGTGCGCACTGAGAACCTGGATACCCTGGTGACCGGCCAGTACCTGGAAGTGCAGCCGGCTACCAAAGACCGCGGGCCGCAAAGTGACTTCATTGCGCTGCCCGAGGCGCCGCAGGTGGCAGGGCCAGAGGTCGGCCTGCCGTTGACCCTCAGTGCACCACGCCGTGGCTCGATCAAGCCTGGGGTACCGGTTACTTACCGCGAGGTAGCGGTGGGTAAGGTGACAGGCTTCGAGCTTGGGCAGAGTGCTGACCGCGTGCTGATCCATATCCTGATCGAGCCGCGTTATGCCGCGCTGGTGCGCAGTGGCAGCCGTTTCTGGAACACCAGCGGCTTCGGCTTCGACTGGGGGCTGTTCAAAGGCGCGACCGTGCGCACCGAGTCGCTGGAAACCGTGATCGATGGTGGCATCGCCTTCGCAACGCCGGACGGCGAGCGGATGGGTAACCCGGCCCGGCCGCAGCAGACCTTCGCCTTGTTCGACAAGGCCGAGGACGAGTGGCTGCAATGGGCGCCGAAGATTCAGATAGGCAAGTAACAGCAGGCAAACACAGTCACTGGGGCTGCTTTGCAGCCCGGTGGCGACCAAGGCCGCCCCTGCAAAATTGCGGTTACACCTTGGCGCATGCCCAAATCGCAGGCAACAAAAAGCCGACCCTAGGGTCGGCTTTTCGACTTTAACGTCGCTTAGGCAGCTGCAGCTTCTTTCAGCGCCTTGATGTGGCCATTCAGACGGCCTTTGTGACGAGCAGCCTTGTTCTTGTGGATGATACCTTTGTCGGCCATGCGGTCGATTACAGGTACAGCCAGAACATAAGCGGCTTGTGCTTTTTCAGCGTCTTTTGCGTCAATGGCTTTAACTACATTCTTGATGTAGGTGCGGACCATGGAACGCAGGCTGGCGTTGTGGCTGCGACGCTTCTCAGCCTGTTTTGCACGTTTCTTGGCGGAAGGTGTGTTGGCCACCGTCGAGCTCCTCGAAAGACTTTAGGTAAATAGCAAACAAAATAGGCCGCGAATCATGCCGATCAGTCGAGCGGATGTCAAGGCCACCTGCAAGGTTCCGCCGAGCGGTGCGCCAACAAGCGGGAAAGATTCCTTTCTGCTGCGCGACCTGTACACTCGGGAATTTTTGGCTCCCCTGCGAAGGCGCGGGAGTATCGCACATTCGGATGCTGTCTGGCAGCGTCCTCTGTCATTGGCGTGAATCTTTTCGATGAACCTGCTCAAATCCCTGGCTGCAGTAAGCTCGATCACCATGATTTCGCGGGTGCTGGGCTTCATTCGCGACACCATTCTGGCGCGTATCTTCGGTGCGGGCATTGCCACCGACGCTTTCTTCATCGCTTTCAAGTTGCCCAACCTGCTGCGGCGCATTTTCGCCGAAGGTGCATTCTCCCAGGCCTTCGTGCCGATCCTGGCCGAATACAAGACGCAGCAAGGCGAGGAGGCGACCCGCACTTTCGTTGCCTATATCACCGGTTTGCTCACCCTGGTCCTGGCGCTGGTGACCGCCATCGGCATCCTGGCGGCACCCTGGGTGGTGTGGGCCACGGCCCCGGGGTTTGTCGACAGCACGGAAAAGTACGAACTGACCACGGCCCTGTTGCGGGTGACCTTTCCTTATATATTGCTGATCTCCCTGTCGTCCCTGGCCGGGGCGATCCTCAATACCTGGAACCGTTTCTCGGTACCGGCCTTTACCCCGACCCTGCTCAACGTGGCGATGATCGCCTTCGCGGTGCTGCTCACGCCGTACTTCAACCCGCCGATCATGGCCCTGGCCTGGGGCGTACTCGCCGGTGGCCTGGCGCAACTGTTGTACCAGTTGCCGGCGCTGAAGAAGATCGGCATGCTCGTGCTGCCCCGCCTGAACCTGCGCGATACCGGCGTGTGGCGGGTGCTCAAGCAGATGCTGCCGGCCATTCTCGGGGTGTCGGTGAGCCAGATCTCGCTGATCATCAACACCATCTTCGCCTCGTTCCTGGTGGCTGGCTCGGTATCCTGGATGTATTACGCCGACCGCCTGATGGAGCTGCCTTCCGGCGTGCTGGGCGTGGCCTTGGGTACCATCCTGCTGCCGACCCTGGCCAAAACCTACGCCAACAAGGACCGCGAGGAGTATTCGCGGATCCTCGACTGGGGCCTGCGCCTGTGCTTCCTGCTGGTGTTGCCGTGCACCCTGGCACTGGCCATTCTGGCCGAGCCGCTGACCGTGGCGCTGTTTCAGTATGGCAAGTTCAGCGCGTTCGATGCCGCCATGACCCAGCGGGCGCTGATGGCCTATTCGGTGGGCTTGCTGGCGATCATTCTGGTCAAGGTACTGGCACCCGGCTTTTATGCGCAGCAGAATATCCGCACGCCGGTGAAGATCGCGGTCTTCACCCTGGTCTGCACCCAGCTGTTCAACCTGGCCCTGGTCGGCCCGCTGGCGCATGCCGGGCTGGCCTTGGCCATCAGCCTGGGTGCCTGCCTGAATGCCGGCCTGCTGTTCTGGAAGCTGCGCAGTCAGCGCCTGTTCGAGCCGCAGCCGGGCTGGGCGATGTTCCTGGCCAAGCTGGTGCTGGCCGTGGTGCTGATGTCGGCAGTGCTGCTGGTGGGCATGCACTACATGCCGGCCTGGGAGCAGGGCATCATGCTGCAGCGCTTCATGCGCCTCGGCGTGCTGATCGTGGCGGGGGTCGTGACCTATTTCGGCTGTTTGTTCCTGTGCGGTTTCCGCCCCCGGCATTTCGCTCGCAAGGCCTTGCACTAGGGCTACCTGCGGGTCAGGCGTCGGTTTTTCGCATTCCACGCCGCCCCTGGGCGCTGCTGCCTGTCACCGGCGCCCGGGTGTGGTTATAATCGGCCACTTTATGAGCAAGAAGCGCGTTATGCAGCTGGTTCGAGGTCTTCACAACCTGCGCCCCGAGCACCGGGGCTGTGTCGCCACCATTGGCAACTTCGACGGGGTTCACCGTGGCCACCAGGCAATCCTGGCGCGCCTGCGCGAGCGCGGCCAGGCCTTGGGCCTGCCGACCTGCGTGGTGGTCTTCGAACCGCAACCGCGCGAGTACTTCGCGCCCGATACCGCACCTGCGCGCCTGGCCCGCCTGCGCGACAAGCTCGAGCTGCTGGCCGCCGAAGGCATCGACCGGGTGCTGTGCCTGGCCTTCAACCAGCGCCTGAGCAAGCTCGGCGCCGATGCGTTCGTCAAGACCATCCTGGTCGATGGCCTGGGCGTGCGTCACCTCGAAGTGGGCGACGATTTCCGCTTTGGCTGCGACCGCGCCGGCGACTTCGCCTTCCTGGTCGAGGCCGGCAAGCAATATGGCTTTACCGTCGAAGCTGCCAACACCGTGATTCAGGACGGCCTGCGGGTCAGCAGCACCGAAGTGCGCCAGGCCTTGGCCGACGGCAACTTCGAGCTGGCCGAGCACCTGCTGGGCCGCCCGTACCGCATTACCGGCCGTGTGTTGCACGGCCAGAAGCTGGCTCGCCAGCTTGGCACGCCCACTGCCAACATCCAGCTCAAGCGCCGCCGCGTACCGCTGTCCGGGGTCTACCTGGCCAGCATCGAAATCGACGGCAAGGCCTGGCCGGGTGTCGGCAACATTGGCGTGCGCCCCACCGTTGCCGGTGATGGGCGCCCGCACCTGGAAATTCATCTGCTGGACTATGCCGGCGACCTTTACGGCCGGCGCCTTACGGTGGAGTTCCACCACAAGCTGCGTGAAGAGCAGCGATTCGCCTCCCTGGAGGCGCTGAAGTCGGCGATCGATGCGGATATCGCCGCCGCACGTGCACATTGGCACGCTCAACCGCTAACGAAGAGCCTGAAATGACCGACTACAAAGCCACGCTTAACCTTCCGGACACCGCCTTCCCCATGAAGGCCGGCCTGCCTCAGCGCGAACCGCAGATCCTGCAGCGCTGGGACAGCATTGGCCTGTACCAGAAGCTGCGCGAAATTGGCAAGGATCGTCCAAAGTTCGTCCTGCACGACGGCCCGCCCTATGCCAACGGCAAGATTCACATCGGTCATGCGCTGAACAAAATTCTCAAGGACATGATCGTCCGTTCCAAGACCCTGGCCGGTTTCGACGCGCCGTACGTGCCGGGTTGGGACTGCCATGGCCTGCCGATCGAGCACAAGGTCGAGGTTACCCACGGCAAGCACCTGTCGGCCGACCGCACCCGTGAGCTGTGCCGCGAGTATGCTGCCGAGCAGATCGAAGGGCAGAAGACCGAGTTTATTCGCCTGGGCGTGCTGGGTGATTGGGACAACCCGTACAAGACCATGAACTTCGCCAACGAGGCGGGTGAAATCCGTGCCCTGGCCGAAATGGTCAAGCAAGGTTTCGTGTTCAAGGGCCTGAAACCGGTGAACTGGTGCTTCGACTGCGGTTCGGCGCTGGCTGAGGCGGAAGTCGAGTACGCCGATAAAAAATCGCAGACCATCGACGTGGCCTTCCCGGTTGCCGATGAAGCCAAGCTGGCTGCCGCCTTCGGCCTGGCGTCGCTGGCCAAGCCTGCCGCCATCGTGATCTGGACCACCACCCCGTGGACCATTCCAGCCAACCAGGCGTTGAACATCCATCCCGAGTTCACCTACGCCCTGGTCGACACCGGTGAGCGCCTGCTGGTGCTGGCTGAAGAACTGGTCGAGTCGTGCCTCAAGCGTTACAACCTGGAAGGCTCGGTCATCGCTACCGCCCAAGGCGCGGCGCTGGAGCTGGTCAACTTCCGTCACCCCCTCTACGACCGCCTGTCGCCGGTGTACCTGGCCGACTACGTCGAGCTGGGCGCCGGTACCGGGGTGGTGCACTCCGCGCCAGCCTACGGTGAAGACGACTTCGTCACCTGCAAGCGTTACGGCATGGTCAACGATGACATCCTTACCCCGGTGCAGAGCAACGGTGTGTATGTCGAGTCGCTGCCATTCTTCGGCGGCCAGTTCATCTGGAAGGCCAACCCGGCCATCGTCGAGAAACTCGGTGAAGTCGGTGCGCTGATGCACACCGAAACCATCAGCCACAGTTATATGCACTGCTGGCGCCATAAAACCCCACTGATCTACCGCGCTACCGCGCAGTGGTTCGTGGGTATGGACAAGCAGCCGACTACCGGCGAGCCGCTGCGTGAGCGCGCGCTGAAAGCCATCGAGCAAACCAAGTTCGTTCCGGCCTGGGGCCAGGCACGCCTGCACGCGATGATCGCCAACCGCCCAGACTGGTGCATTTCGCGTCAGCGCAACTGGGGCGTACCGATTCCGTTCTTCCTGCACAAGCAGACCGGCGAGCTGCACCCGCGCACCGTCGAACTGATGGAAGAAGTGGCCAAGCGCGTCGAGCAGCAGGGCATCGAAGCCTGGTTCAAGCTGGACGCTGCCGAACTGCTGGGCGCTGAGGCCGAGCAGTACGACAAGATCGCCGACACCCTCGACGTGTGGTTCGATTCGGGCACCACCCACTGGCACGTGCTGCGTGGCTCCCACAACATCGGCCACGCCACCGGCCCGCGCGCCGACCTGTACCTGGAAGGCTCCGACCAGCACCGCGGCTGGTTCCACTCGTCCTTGCTGACCGGTTGCGCCATCGACAACCATGCGCCGTACCGCGAGCTGCTGACCCACGGCTTCACCGTGGACGAAAACGGCCGCAAGATGTCCAAGTCGCTGGGCAACACCATCGAGCCGGAGAAGGTCAACAACACCTTGGGCGCCGACATCCTGCGCCTGTGGGTTTCGGCTACCGACTATTCCGGTGAAATGGCCGTTTCCGAGCAGATCCTGCAGCGCAGCGCCGACGCCTACCGGCGTATCCGCAATACCGCACGCTTCCTGCTCTCGAACCTGTCCGGTTTCGACCCGGCCCGCGACCTGCTGGCCCCGCAAGACATGCTGGCGCTGGACCGCTGGGCCGTGGACCGCACCTTGTTGCTGCAACGCGAACTCGAAGAGCACTACAGCGAGTACCGTTTCTGGAACGTGTACTCCAAGGTGCACAACTTCTGCGTGCAGGAGCTGGGCGGCTTCTACCTCGACATCATCAAGGACCGCCAGTACACCACCGGCGCCAACAGTGTCGCTCGCCGTTCCTGCCAGACTGCGCTGTATCACATCAGCGAAGCGCTGGTGCGCTGGATCGCACCGATCCTGGCGTTCACCGCCGACGAAATCTGGCAGTACCTGCCGGGCGAGCGCAACGAGTCGGTCATGCTCAACGGCTGGTACCAGGGCCTGAGCGAGCTGCCGGAAGGCACCGAGCTGGACCGTGGCTACTGGGACCGCGTCATGGCGGTGAAGGCCTCGGTCAACAAGGAGCTGGAAAACCAGCGTACCGCGAAAGTCATCGGCGGCAACCTGCAGGCTGAAGTGACCCTGTACGCCGATGAGGGCCTGAGCGCCGACCTGGGCAAGCTGGGCGACGAGCTGCGCTTTGTGCTGATCACCTCCGCTGCCAGCGTGGTGCCATTTGCCCAGGCGCCTGCCGAAGCGGTTGCCACCGAAGTCGAGGGCCTGAAACTGCAGGTGGTCAAGTCCGGCCACGCCAAGTGCGGCCGTTGCTGGCACTTCCGTGCCGACGTTGGCAGCCACCCGGAGCACCCGGAAATCTGCAGCCGTTGCGTCGACAACCTGACCGGCTCGGGTGAGGTGCGCCACTATGCCTAACCCTGCAGCGGGCCGCTTCGGGCGCCTCGCATGGCTGTGGCTGAGCTTGCTGGTCCTGGTCATCGACCAGGCCACCAAGCTGTATTTCAACAACGCCCTGACCATGTACCAGCAGATCGTCGTCATACCTGACTACTTCAGCTGGACCCTGGCCTACAACACCGGCGCCGCGTTCAGCTTCCTGGCCGACGGCGCCGGCTGGCAGCGCTGGTTGTTCGCCCTGATCGCCGTGGTGGTCAGCGCAGTGCTGGTGGTGTGGCTCAAGCGCCTGGGGCGCAATGAAACCTGGCTGGCCGTGGCGCTGGCGCTGGTGCTCGGTGGGGCGATCGGCAACCTGTACGATCGCATCGTGCTGGGCCATGTGGTCGACTTCATCCTGGTGCACTGGCAGAACCGCCATTACTTCCCGGCTTTCAACGTGGCCGACAGCGCCATCACCGTTGGTGCGGTAATGCTGGCGCTGGATATGTTCAAGAGCAAGAAGTCCGAGGATCCGGTCCATGACTGACACCCGTATCGGCCAGAACACCGAAGTCACCCTGCACTTCGCGCTGCACCTGGAAAACGGCGACACCGTAGACAGCACGTTCGACAAGGCCCCGGCAACCTTCAAGGTCGGCGATGGCAACCTGTTGCCGGGCTTCGAGAACGCCCTGTTCGGCTTCAAGGCCGGTGACAAGCGTACGCTGCAGGTTGCGCCAGAAAATGCCTTCGGCCAGCCCAACCCGCAAAACGTGCAAGTCATGCCGCGGTCCAACTTCGAAGGCATGGAGCTGTCCGACGGGCTGTTGATCATCTTCAACGACGCCGCCAACGCCGAACTGCCAGGGGTGGTCAAAGCGTTCGACGACGACCAGGTGACCATCGACTTCAATCACCCACTGGCTGGCAAGACCCTGACCTTCGAGGTGGAGATCCTCGAGGTGAAGGCCCTGTAAGCCTGGAGCCGAGCATGCAAATCAAACTCGCCAACCCTCGCGGCTTCTGCGCGGGGGTCGACCGGGCGATCGAGATCGTCAACCGCGCGCTGGAAGTCTTCGGCCCGCCGATCTACGTGCGCCATGAAGTGGTGCACAACAAGTTCGTCGTCGAAGACCTGCGCAACCGTGGCGCCGTCTTCGTCGAGGAGCTGGACCAGGTGCCGGATGATGTCATCGTCATCTTCAGTGCCCACGGTGTTTCCCAGGCTGTGCGCCAGGAGGCTGCTGGCCGTGGCCTGAAAGTGTTCGATGCCACTTGCCCACTGGTGACCAAGGTGCATATCGAAGTCGCCAAGTACAGCCGCGATGGCCGTGAGTGCATTCTCATCGGCCACGAAGGGCACCCGGAAGTCGAAGGCACCATGGGCCAGTACGACCCCAGCAACGGTGGCGCCATCTACCTTGTCGAAGACGAGGAAGACGTGGCCAAGCTGCAGGTGCGCGACCCGGACCACCTGGCTTTCGTCACCCAGACCACCCTGTCGATGGATGACACCAGCCGTGTGATCGACGCCCTGCGTGCGCGCTTCCCGAACATTGGTGGCCCGCGCAAGGACGACATTTGCTACGCCACGCAAAACCGCCAGGACGCCGTCAAGCAACTGGCCGATGAAAGTGACGTAGTGCTGGTGGTTGGCAGCCCGAACAGCTCCAACTCCAACCGGCTGCGCGAGCTGGCCGAGCGCATGGGCACCCCGGCCTACCTGATCGATGGCGCCGAGGACCTGCAGCGCGGCTGGTTCGACCAGGCTGCGCGTATCGGCATCACCGCCGGTGCGTCGGCCCCGGAGGTGCTGGTGCGTGGTGTGATCGAACAGCTCAAGGCCTGGGGTGCTACCGGCGCTGAAGAGCTGGATGGGCGGGAAGAGAACATCACGTTCTCGATGCCCAAAGAGCTGCGGGTTCGCTCGCTGATCTGACCGGCCAGGGCTTAGGTGCACGAGCGGCCTTGCGCGACGCAAGGCTGCTCGATAAGCGCGTTAGCCGGGGCAGCGCTGATTGTCGCGGTGCTCAGCCAGCAAGTTGACCCTCCCTGAAGAGGCCATCACCACTTGGTGGCGGCTGCTGGCCGCCGAGCGCTCGCACACCTCCAGGGTGATGGCGAACCAGCCGTTGCCCAGCTTCATTGGCACACCCAGGGCACTGAACTTGAACTGTTCGTCGCTGTTGCCGACGATTACCAGCGGCCTGGCCAGGCGCTGCTCACGCAGTACCTGCCGGTTGTGCTCCAGGGCTACACGCCAACCATTTCCCCAATTGCCATCCAGCGCCTGCACCAGCACCGGTTGCCCCTGCAACAGCGCGTGGCTACGGGCGCTACGCAGTGCCTGGGCCAAGTCGCGCGCCACCGCCGCCCGCTGCAGGTCATCGCTCATCCTGGCGTAGGCCGGTAGGCCGATTTGCGTCAGCAACGTCGCCACAGCCAAGGCCGACAACATCTGTATCAGTGTTACCCCACGTTGCTTCACCGTGCATTCCTCCCAGGAAGTGCTTCGCTAATAGCTTCTCGGTGGCTGGCCAGGAGGTCCAGTCGCTCAAGTTGAAGGCAATAGCGGGAAAAATCGCAGGAGGTGCAGGGATGCACGCATGGCAAAAGGGCATGACGCTGCTGGAGGTGTTGTTGGCGGTGGTGGTCGTGGCCGTGGGCATGTTCGCCGCTGCGGGGCTGCAACTGCAGGCCTTGCAAGCCACAGACAGTGCGCGCCGCGATGGGCAGGCGGCAATGGCGGCACACAGTGAGCTTGAAAGGGCACGGCGATGAGGCGCCGGCAAACGGGTGCTGGTTTGCTTGAGTTGCTGCTGGCGCTGACCATCGGGTTGATGGTGCTGGTGGCGGCCAGCCAGCTATTCGCCTCTGTGCACCAAGCCTGGCGGCTGCAAGGCACCGCGCTGCGCATGCAAGGGGAGGCGCGCCAGGCGCTGCTGCGCATGGCCCAGGATATTCGCATGGCGGGCATGTTTGGCTGTTTGCGCCTGAAACCTGGCGACTTTCCGGCCCAGGCTGTGCCGCCTGGCTTCGCCCGGCCAATGGAGCTGGGGCCGTCCAGCTTGAGCCTGATGGTCGCCGAGTTGCCGGGGCATACCGGCGACCCGGACTGGACCTTGCTGACCAACTGTATCGACGAGGTCAAGGTGCTGAGCCGCCGGGCACAGGCTAGCGCCACACAGATGGCGGTGCCCATCAGCCATCACCATTATGCGCACAGCGGCGGCAGGCTGTATTTCAAGCGCCGGGGCAACAATCAGCCGCTGGTCGAGCATGTGCGGGAGCTGCGCATCGTGCAGGTTGCCGGTGAGCGGGTGGATATTCAGCTGACCTTGTATGAGCCCACGCTGCAACTTGAGCAGCACCACGCGCTGAGCGTGGCATTACGCAACCCGGTACCGGCTTCATGAGCCGCCAGCGGGGTGTGGTGCTGCTGTTGGCCTTGGTCCTGAGCCTGCTGCTCGGCCTGCTGGCCGCATCGGCGCTGCGCGACGCGCTGGTCGAAACGCGTATGAATGGTTACCTGAGCGATGGCCTGCACGCACTGGAAGAGGCCGAGGCCGCCTTGCAGGCCGGGGTGCGCAAGCTGGAACAGGGCCCGCCGCCGCCCTCGTGCAATGCCTGCCTGCCGCCACCACAGCCACACGACCTGGCTGGCCAGTGGCAAGCCACCCCGACCGGCTATTTCCAGCTACAGAACCTGGGCATCAGCCAGCGTGCTGCGCACGTGCCCGAAGGGCAGGCGGTCACCCTGTTGCGCATTACTGCCGTCAGCAAGCGAAGCCAATCCAGGCATGTACTGGAGGCGGTCTACGCCGCAGCCGACGGCACATTCCAGCGCATCACCTGGCGACAGAGACTCAGAGGAGACTGACATGCAGCAAGGTTTGAGCCTGATGGAGTTGTTGATTGTCCTGGCCGTGACCGGCATTCTGGCAGCCATTGCCTACCCCAGTTACAGCGACCAGCTTCGGCGAGCCGCGCGCAGCGAAGTGGTTGGCCTGCTGCACGATGCCGCCCTGCGCCTGGAGCGCCACCGCGTACGCACCGGCCAATACGCCGAGGGCGACCCGGCGCTGCCCGGCGGCACCCGCCATTACAGCCTGCAGGCGCAACGCGACAGCGACAGCTTCACGCTGCGCGCCCGGCGCTTGCCGCATGGGCTGATGGCGCAGGATGGCTGTGGCGACTTCCAGCTGGACCAGGCAGGGGTGCAGCGCAACCCAGGTGCCGTTGAGCACAGCGCGCACTGCTGGGGGAGCTGAAGGTTGAATGGTGCCCGGCGCATCGCGGTTTTACTTCAGGTGTTGGATCGACAGATGAGCAAGCAAGTAGTGGTGGTTGGCGGCGGGGTGATCGGCCTGTTGACGGCGTTCAACCTGGCGGCCAAGGTCGGCCATGTGGTGGTGTGCGATCAGGGCGAGGTCGGCCGTGAGTCGTCGTGGGCCGGTGGCGGCATCGTTTCGCCGCTGTACCCGTGGCGCTACAGCCCGGCAGTGACTGCCCTGGCGCACTGGTCACAGGACTTTTATCCGCAGTTGGGCGAACGCTTGTTCGCCAGCACCGGTGTCGACCCCGAAGTGCACACCACTGGCCTGTACTGGCTGGACCTGGATGACGAAGCTCAAGCGCTGGCCTGGGCCGAGCGCGAACAGCGGCCGTTGAGTGCGGTGGATATCTCGGCAGCCTATGACGCGGTGCCGGTACTGGGCCCGGGTTTCAAGCGCGCCATCTACATGGCGGGCGTGGCCAATGTGCGCAACCCGCGCCTGGTGAAATCGCTGAAGGCGGCGTTGCTGGCAATGCCGAACGTGACTTTGCGCGAGCACTGCCAGATCACCGGTTTCGTCCAGCAAGGCGGGCGTGTGACCGGGGTGCAGACGGCCGACGGTGAGCTTGCGGCGGAAGAGGTGGTGCTCAGTGCTGGCGCCTGGAGTGGCGACCTGTTGCGTACGCTTGGCCTGGCGCTGCCGGTGGAGCCAGTGAAGGGCCAGATGATTCTGTTCAAATGTGCCGAAGACTTCCTGCCGAGCATGGTCCTGGCCAAGGGGCGCTATGCGATCCCGCGGCGTGATGGGCACATTCTGGTGGGCAGTACGCTTGAGCATGCCGGGTATGACAAGACCCCGACCGGGGATGCACTGCAGAGCCTGAAGGCTTCGGCGGTGGAGTTGTTGCCTGAGCTGGAAGGGGCCACCGTGGTGGCGCACTGGGCCGGGCTGCGGCCGGGGTCGCCTGAGGGCATTCCGTATATCGGGCCGGTGCCGGGGCATGCGGGGTTGTGGTTGAACTGCGGGCACTACCGGAACGGGTTGGTGCTGGCGCCGGCTTCGTGCCAGCTGTTTACCGATTTGTTGAGCGGTGCCGAACCGATCATCGACCCGGCGCCCTATGCCCCAGCGGGGCGTTTGGGCTGAGAATGCAGGGGCCGCTGTGCGGCCCTATCGCAGGCAAGCTGAACTGGTCAAGTAATTT
>NZ_DKJF01000085.1:0-28751 GCF_002454615.1 Pseudomonas sp. UBA6699 | reverse complement strand
TTCATTTGCGGGCCTCCGCCGAGCCGGCCGCGCCGTCAGCCTTGGCGGGGTCCGCGCCACCGGCCTTGGCAGGCGCCGCAGCGGGAGCCGGAGCGTTTGCCGCAGCCTTGGTCGCGCCGGTCGCGCCGGCGGCCGGTGCCGCGGGCGCCTGCATGGGCACCATGCGCGGCGTGACCGCCATGCCGGGGCGCACGAGGCCCTTGATGATGATCTTCTCACCGGCCTGCAGGCCGCCGTTGATGACGCGCAGCCCGTCCACCACCGGCCCCAGTTCGATGGGCCGGTACTGGGCCTGGTTGTTCTCGCCCACGACCAGCACGTAGTTGCGCCCTTGGTCGGTGCCCACGGCCTGATCGTCGATCAGGACGGCCTCGCGCGCCGCGCCGGTGGACAGCTTGGCCCGGGCGAACATGCCGGGTGCCATGCGCCCATCCGGGTTGGGCACAACGGCGCGCGCGGATCGTGCCGGTGCTTCGGTCAATGGTGTTGCCCACGAAGTCGAGCGCGCCCCTGTGCGGGAAACCCTTGTCCGTGGTCAGCCCGACCTGCACGGGCAGCGAAGCCTTGCTACCGGCGCCCGCAGCGGGCCGCGAGCGGCTGACGACGTTGAGATAGGTGGCCTCATCAATGTCGAAGTACACGTGCAACGGGTCGATGGATACGATCGTGGTCAGCAGCGTGGCCGCGCCGGCGCCGCCACCGCTGACCAAGTTGCCCTCGGTCACGAGCACGCGGTCGACGCGCCCGGCGATGGGCGCAGTGACGCGGGCGTAGGACAGGTCCAGCTGAGCCGCAGCAACGGCGGCCTTAGCCGCCTGCACCTGAGCCTGGCGCGCGTTGCGTGCGGAGGCGGCATCGTCATAGGTCTTGCGCGCGACGGCGCCGGTCGCCACCAGGCGCTCGGCGCGGTCAAAGTCGGCCTGGGCCTGGCTGGCCAGCACCTCGGCCTGACGCAGTTGCGCCACGGCCGTGTCGAGCGCAACCTGGAACGGCCTCGGGTCGATCTGGAACAGCAGTTGGCCCTTGCGCACGAGGCTACCTTCGGGAACGCTCACCGCATCGACGGCGCCGCCGACCCGCGAGCGCAGCTCGACGGTCTTGGGCGCGGCCAGGAAGCCGGTGTACTCGGCCGATGGCGCGACCGTGCGGGTAATGACCTCGGCCACGGGCACCTGCGGCGCCATCGGCGCGCCCGCCGGGGGCGCCGCGGCCTTGCCCTCGTCCTTGGCGTCGCGGGCAGCGATCGCTATCCCCCCGACGGCTGCGATGACGCCTGCCACCACAATGATTCTGATTTTTTTACGCATGGAAGTGACCCTTTCTTGGATGCAGGACTCCGGCCCTTCCGAAGCGCTCTGCAGACATTTGTGTGGAGGCTAGGCGTTACAACGACGGCAAGGTCAAGCCCTCTTGTTGCCTCAGCGGGCAGACGGCACGGACAAGGTGGTGGGACGCCCGGCGTCGTCGCCGTGGTTGGCCTCCGGCGCGCCCTTGAAGCGCAGCAGGCGCAGTGCGTTCAGCGTGACCAGGGCCGTGGCGCCGGTGTCGGCCAGCACGGCAACCCACAAGCCGGTGATACCCAACACGGTGGTGACCAGGAACAAGCCCTTGAGGCCAATGGCGAATACGACGTTTTGGTGAATGTTGGCCATCGTCGCCCGCGACAGGGCCACCAGGTGGGCCACGTCCGTGACGCGGCTCTTGAGCAGCGCGGCATCGGCGGTTTCCAGCGCCACGTCCGTGCCGCCGCCCATGGCGATACCCACGTCGGCGGTCGCCAGGGCCGGCGCGTCGTTGATGCCGTCGCCGACCATCGCCACCTTGGCATCACGCTTCATCTCGTTGACCAAGCGCAGCTTGTCCTGCGGCAGCAGCTCGGCCTCCCACTCGATGCCCAGCTTGCCGGCGATCGCCTGCGCGGTGCGGCGGTTGTCGCCGGTCAGCATGACCGAGCGCACGCCCATGGCGTTGAGCTGGGCCACGCCTTCGCGCGCGTCGCGGCGGGGCTCGTCGCGCAGGGCCAGCAGGCCCAGAACGTTCTTGCTGGCTTCGTCGAACAGGACCACCACGGTCTTGCCGCCATCCTCCAGCTTGTCGATTTCCCTGCGGTGCGCGGCTGTCAGCGTGGCCGTCTGTTCCGCATGGGCGGGCGATCCGACAGCGAGCGCACTGCCGTTCACGGTGGCGCGCACCGCCTTGCCGGCAATGGCCGATGCGCCCGTGGCCTGGGGAATCGCCACGTCCAGGCTCTTGGCATGGGCGACAATGGCCTTCGCCAAGGGATGGTTTGAGCCGGACTCGACAGCGGCGGCAAGCGCAAGGACCTGTTGATGCTTGAACAGCCCGAAGGGCAGGACCTCGGTGATGCGCGGCTTGCCCTCGGTCAGCGTGCCAGTCTTGTCGAAGGCAATGGCGCGCACGCGGCCGATGGTTTCCAACGCGTTGCCACCCTTGATCAGCAGGCCCCGTCGCGTGGCCACCGCAAGGCCCGAGGCGATGGCCGCCGGTGTGGAGAGCACCAGCGCACATGGGCAGGCAATCAACAGCAGTGCGAGGCCGCGGTACAGCCAGGTACCCCAGTCGCCACCCATGGCAAGTGGCGGAACCACCACGATCAACGCCGCGATGGCCATGACGGCAGGGGTGTAGTAGCGGCTGAACTTTTCGATGAAGCGAGCCGTGGGCGCCTTGGAGGACTGCGCCTGCTCCACCAGTTGGATGATGCGAGAAATGGTGTTGTCCGATGCCGTCTTCTCGACTTGTACTTCGAGCACGCCATCGACGTTGATGGAGCCGGCGAACACGTCGGCACCGATAGCCTTTTGACGCGGTACGGACTCGCCGGTGATAGGCGACTCGTCCAGGCTGCTTTCACCGCGGAGGATCTTGCCGTCCGCAGGCACCCGGTCACCAGGGCGCACCAGCACGCGGTCGCTCACGCGCAGGGAAGCGGCGGGCACTTCGCGCTGCCCGCCCGCGGCATCGAGCAGTACCGCCGTCTTAGGCACCAGGGAGGCCAGCGCCTTGATGCCGGCGCGCGCGCGGCCGGCGGCCACGCTTTCCAGCAGCTCGCCGATCGCGAACAGGAACACCACGGCAGCAGCTTCCTCGGCCTCGCCTATCACGAGCGCGCCCAGCGAGGCGACGACCATCAGCGTTTCGATAGAGAACGGCGAGCCTGACACAGCCAGCGCGAAGGCTTTGCGAGCGAACGGCAGCACGCCCGCGATCACCGCAGCGGCGAAGATCCATTCAGCGTAGCCAGGAACGAACTGCGCGATCGCGTAGGCCGAGCCCATCAGGCCGCCCAGGCCCAGCACGTGCTTGCCTTTCTTCGTCTGCCACCAGCGCTGATGGCGCGCCGTCGATGCTGCTGCTGGGGCCGCGGGTGCTGAGCCATCATGGCGGCGCACGTCGGAGACGCCGAAGCCCAGGCTCTTGATGGTCTTCTCGATGTGGCCGAGCTGCGTGGGGCCGCCAGACGCGAGCGTCAATTCCAGCGTTTCTGCGGTGAAGTTTATGCGGGCATCGGACACGCCATCCATGCGAGCGAGCGCCGTTTCGATCTTGCCGACGCAACTGGCGCAGTCCATGCCCTCGACGCGCATGGACACGTTGGGGGGCGTGCTGGGTGCTCCACGGGAGGCAGAGGCCGGCGCATGGTCATGCCCGCTGCAGGCCCCGTGATCGTGACCGTGGTCATGGGCATGGGCATGGCCGTGAGCATGGCCATGCCCATGGTCATCACCGCACGCTTTGCCGTGCGAATGATCGTGCCCGTGGTCGTGGGCATGCCCATGGTCATGGTGGCCGCCGCAGCCGGCGTGGTCATGCGCGTGGGCCGCATGGCACGGTGCAGGTGCTGCGGACATTTCGGACGCGGGCAGTGCCTGCACGTCGAAGCCCAGGGACCGGATTTTCTTGGCAATGTCGCGTGCAGTATTTCGGCTACTTGTGCTGCGCGTCAACGTCAGCGTCTCATTTGTAAAATTAACCTGTACATTTGATACGCCATCAATTCGACCAAGCGCTGTTTCAATCTTGCCGACGCAACTGGCGCAATCCATACCTTCGACCCGAAAGCCCAGTTGTTCGTCCTGCGCTCCTGTGCCGTCCAATGTTTCCAAAGACATATCAATCTCCTGGTTCTCTGAGTAATCGCCGTGGCAGGACGCACAAATCAGCGATCGGAATGTTATGCAAACAAATGAACACTTGTTTGTATGTTTATTCAAAAAAAAGAAAGAATCTCTTTCTGGCTGAACCATCCGACCGCTGCTTTATGCAGCTGCCATTAAGTCATTTTTTGTTGCGCAGCATCTGGTAGGTTTCAAATGCGGTGCGGTAGGCATCACTATAGGTATCAGGCGTCTGCTCACCAGCCCAGAATCCAGCCATTCCCGCAACCTGCCAATCTGCCAAATCACTCTTTACTTGAGCACGAGTCAATGCCACCGGAGCCTTGTAAGCCGCAACCAGCTTGAGCTGGAGATAGCTCTCGTAGGCTTGTTGGTAGGCTTGGGTGTGCGAAGCGGTGGTGATTCCGCGCGAGGTGAACGCGTGCATGCCGGAGATTTTCCACAGTTCCAAATCAGCCATCACTTCAGCACGAGTCTTTCCTGCTGAGGGCGCCTGATACATATCACCTTGGGTCAATTGCAAGTAGCGCTGAAAGGCAGCCTGGTATTGAGGGCTGAACGTATCCGGGCCGCTTTCGCCGCGAGACAACGCTTCCAACCCAGATTGCCTCCAAGCAGCCAGATCCTCCTGGACCTGTTGCCGTGTCATATCTGCGGCGAACGGTTGAGCGTTTACTCCAGCAGCAAAAAGTGCGGAAAGCAGAACAGCAAAGCGAATTTTCTTGGACATGGTCAATACTCCTTGACGTTAAAAATAATGGCGTGGTCCTTACGCCTTTCGGATACCCCGTAGACAAATAATAACACACATGAAGATATGTTCAAGTGTTTATTTTTAGAGTGCTTTTTGCTTGGGGTCTTCTAGGCATTCAGCAAGGCGCGCCGGTGTCTCTCTAGATTAATAGCCAAAAAAAGCCTACCCCTTGAAGGCGTAGGCCGGCGCGCACTCACATGTTCAGTCAATCGTCGTGTCTGTCCTCCGAAATGTGAACCGCCATGTCCTGGAGTACCTGGCTGACGTGCTGGTCGGCAATGCCGTAGAAGATGTGCTTGGCTTGGCGCTCGCCGCGCACGAGGCGCGCGCCGCGCAACAGGCGCAGGTGATGGCTGACCAAGGACTGCGACAGGTCTAGCGAGCCAGCAATGTCGCCCACTGCGACCGATCCGCGCATGCACTGCAACAGGATTTTCAATCGCGATTGGTCGCCCAGCAGGCGGAAGGTCTCTGCCAGAACAGCGACGTCACTTTGCGATAGTGCGAGGACATCAGTGGTCGTGCCGTGGTTAGAGGTCGAACATTGCACAATAGCGGCGCTGGTGGTTTTGCGGGATGTCATGGATTCAAACCCTCAAGTGAACTGCGAACCGTCTAGCACGGCCTCAATGCTTGTGACCGGGAGCGGAGTGGTCATGGTCATGATTGTGCTCACTGTGGTCGTGGCCGCTGTGGTCCTGACGGCCTGTCGTGGGTTGCAGGCTGCAGATGTTCTCGTCAGCCTCCGAGTTCCAGTCGATTCCGACTGTGGCGTGTTCGATGCTGAACTGCTCTCGCAGCACCGCCTCGACGCGCTTGACCACAGCTCGCGCCTCCTCGTCCACGTTGGGTCGAACGTGTAGCGTGGCCATCGTGCGACCGGAAGTGAGTTGCCACACGTGAACATGGCTGACAGCCGCCAGGCCGGGCACAGTGCTCATCAGGCCTTGTTCCACCTTTTCCGGCGAAGCGTCCTCTGGCGCACCCTCCAACAGGATATGGATCGACTTGGCCAGGAGCTTCCAGGCGCTGCGCAGAATCAACGCCGCTACTAGAACCGACAGGATGGGGTCGATCGGAGTCCAGCCGGTGAAGTAGATGACGATCGCTGCAACGATGGCGCCGACAGAGCCGAGCAGGTCACCCATCACGTGGAGGATGGCACCTTTCACATTGACGTGATCGGTTTCGCCGCGGGTCATGATCCACAGCACGAGGACGTTGATCAGTAAGCCGAGCACGGCGACGATCATCATCGGGCCGGCGAGGATGACGGGCGGCGCCTGCAGCCGCTCCCACGCCTCGTAGGCGATCCATGCGACGATCGCGAACAGGGTCACGGCGTTCAGGAAGCCGGCGATGACCTCGAAGCGCAGGTAACCGAATGTGCGTTTGCTGTCGGCTGCGCGGCGACCGAATCGGAAGGCAGCGTAAGCCAGGGCAAGTGCCACGGCGTCGGTCAGCATGTGGCCAGCATCGGCAAGTAGGGCTAGCGAGCCCGACAGCACGCCGCCGACAGCTTCCACGAGCATGAAGCCGAAGATCAGGAAGAAGGAAACCAGAACCTTGCGCTCGTTGGCGCTCGTCACTGTGGGGGTGTGGTCGTGATCATGGTCGTGACCATGGTCATGTGCATTGGATTGGGACATGGGCGCCTCTGCTGGTTGAGTGTTTGACTATGGCGAAATATAACACATGAATATGTGTTCATGTGATATATTTTCGCTCACCCTTCTCAGCCTCCGAAGCCATGCGTTGTGATGCCGCAACGAGAAAATGTGCCTATCCTTTCGGCCAGATACGGTGCAGGTCATCCAGAATCAGCTGGTGATGGTGCCTGCCTTGGTCTGCGTGTGTGCGTAAATGAGGGTGATCCGGCGGCAAGCTGGGGTGGTCATGCGCCACGTCAGAAGGGTCGCTGGCCGGCCACAGCCAGAGCGTCAGCGCCACGCCGGCCAAGCCGACCAGGGACATGACAATGAAGGTCGATGGCAAGCCCATGACCGCGCCGAAGCGGCCGGCAAGTGGGTAGCAGATGAGCCAACAGGCGTGCGACAGCGCGAAGTGTGCCGCGAAGATCGCAGGACGGTCCTCGGCATGGGCCGAGCGGCGCAGAAGACGGCCGGATGGCGTTTGCGCCACGCTGTAGCCAAAGCCGATGATCAACCACAGCGGCAGCAACAATGCATAGCTCGGCAGCAGTGCGCCGATCCCCGTGCCCACGACCAGTACGGTAGCGCCGGTGAGCATCGCGGTTCGGTCGGCCACCTTTTCCAGTAAGGATGGCAGAACGAAGGCTGCCACCATCGAACCGCCTCCGAATGCCGCCAGTGCCGACGCCACTTCGACCTCGCCTAGGCCAAAGCGCGCCTTCACGAGAACCACCGTGTTCACGATCACCATGGCGCCCGCCGCCGAGACGGCCAAGCTGATCGCCAGCAGGCCCCGCAGGCGTGGCGTAGCGAGATAGATGCGTGTGCCGCGGGTCGTGCGATCCCAAATGCCGCGGCGCGGTCCGGGAATAGTTGTGGGCAACCGCACGCTGACCACGAGCGCGGCTGAAACGAGGAAACCGAGCACTGTTCCCGCGAACAGGTTGTGAAAGCTGATGACGGTCAGCAGCGCAGCAGCCAGCATCGGGGAAATCAGGCTTTCCAGGTCATAGGCCAGCCGGGACAGCGACAGCGCCTTCGTGTAGTCCTCTTCATCGGGAAGGATGTCCGGGATAGTGGCTTGGAAAGTCGGCGTGAAGCCGGCGGATGCCGCTTGCAGGACAAAGATCAGCAGATAGATCTGCCAGACCTCGGTGACAAAGGGCAAACAGATCGCGACAACCGCTCGTACCAGGTCCAGCGCTACGAGCAATGACCGTCGCGGGAACTGGTCGGCGAAGGCCTGTGCGACTGGAGCGACTCCCACATAGGCCAGCATCTTGATAGCCAGCGCCGACCCGAGCACCGCACCTGCATCGGCCCCGGCCAGCTCGTAGGCAAGTAGGCCGAGCGCTACCGTCATCAGGCCTGTGCCGACGAGTGCGATCACCTGCGCGGTGAACAGGTGGCGGTAGGTGCGGTTCTTTAGGACGGAGAGCATCGAGAGACCTCAGAGCAGTCTGGTTAGCGCCTTCATTTCGGCTAGAACGGAGTCCTCATCATGAGATAGGCAGTGGTCGATGTGGTCATGGATCAGGACGCGCTTGGCCGCTGTGACGGCGCTCTCCACCGCAGCGAGCTGGCGAGCGATGTCCAGGCAGGTTTCTTCTCCTTCGATCATCCCGATGACGTGTCGCAGATGACCCTCGGCGCGCTTGAGCCGTTTCACGAGATCTGGGTGGCTGGTGTGCTTGTGCATCTCTTTCATGCAGCAATCATATCCCCCCCCGGGGGATATGCTCAAGGAGTCTGCATAGCTGTTTGCGCAGTGGATTAGCCCCACCTCGCCTCTCGATGTCTTGCGCCCGACGCCCTCTCTAAGGCGATTGGTGCTCAAAGGATGTAAGGTTTTCTTTCCCATTCATATGAATAGATATACAATTGTTCATATCTAAGCCAGTGAACAGTGGCTTTTCAACGACAAGCACTTGCTCGGAAAGAGAACACCCAGCCGGGGGTAAGTACTGATGCAACACCGATGGAGAATTGAATGCTTCGCAAAGACATACGCAAGGGATGGATATGGGCGGTATCCACGCTTTGGGCCGGCACCGTGCTAGCCCAGCCAGTAGCCGCCCCTCACGTCCCATCCAGACCAGACAGCCACATGGTCGCCCAATTGTGGGAGTCAGCTTGGCAGCGGCAGCCAGAAGCCGCTGGAGAAGGCGCCTGGCAGCAGGCCGCCCAAGCACGCCAAGAGACGGCCGGCAGTTGGGTGGCAGGTCCGATGGCGCTGGAAGCCTCCACCAAAACTGATCGGTTCAACAACCGCAACGGACAGCGCGAATATGAAGTCGGGGTGGCTATTCCCCTTTGGATGCCTGGTGAGCGCGCCTCGTCGGCACGCTGGGCGGACGCGGAAAGCCTCGCGCTATCCAGCCGGATGCTGGCCGCCAAGCTACGCACGGCCGGACAGGTTCGCCAGGCATGGTGGGCATGGCAGCGTGCCCAGGCCGAATTGGTGGCGGCGCAGGATCGCACCCGCAGCGCGGACGAGTTGGCGCAAGATGTGGCTCGCCGAGTTCGCGCGGGCGACCTGGCGCAAGCCGACAGAAACCAGGCCGATGGCGCCTTGGCGTCGGCTCGTAGTGCCCTGGCCATTGCTCAGGCCGAAGAAATCACGCAGCGCGAGGCGTTGTTGGCACTGACCGGCATCGAGAGTATCCCGTCGCAGGCCGATTCCGCGCAGCCGGAGCAGTCAGGTGTCCGAGTTCAACCGGCATCGGCACAGCCGTCCGGCGCGTTGTTGGGTAACCACCCTGCGCTGCTGGAACTGCAGCACAAGGCGCTGGCGGCCCGCCGCTCTGCGGAACTGGTGTCCCATCAGAAGTACGCCAACCCCGAACTGACCCTGGCGACCACGCGGGATCGGGGCGGCTACGGCGAACGCTACAACCAGACGATCACGGTGGGTGTGCGCATTCCCTTCGGTACGGGTAGCCGTCATACCGAGCAATTGTCCAGCGCCAATGCGCAGGCACTGGAGGCTGAGTCGGCACTCGCGGCCCAGCGCACCCGGCTACTCTCGGAAATTCGAACTGCCCAATCGCGCGAACTGGCAACCAGCACCCAGATGCAGGCCGCTTCGGAGCGCCAGCGACTAGCCCAACAAACGCGCACCTTCTACCAAAAGTCGTTCGCGATGGGCGAGACGGACATGCCGACACGCCTTCGCATCGAGCAGGAGGCCACCGAGGCCGAGCGCGCGGCGCTGCTCGCCAAGGTGGAGCATGCCGCGGCCATCTCGTCCCTGTTGCAGGCACAAGGCACGCTGCCGCAGCCGACCGAGACTTTCACTGACATCTCCGGCACGCGCTGATCGGCGCGCGCTCAACCATCCTGGAACCTTAGAAATGTCGCAATCCTCTTTCTGGCGTGCAGCTGCCTTGTCCAGCCTCCTGCTTGGCAGTAGCGCAACGTGGGCCGGCGACGGCCATGACCATGGCGAAGCCGCTCCTGCCCCCGCAGCGGCCGCGCTTCCGCGCTTTGCCGCAGTTTCCGATGACTTCGAACTGGTGGGTGTGCTGAACGGCCAGCGTCTCACACTCTACCTCGACCATGCTGCCGACAACCGGCCGGTGACCGATGGCGAGCTGACCCTCGAGCTGGGTGGTCAACAGGTAAAGGTCAGCTCACACGGGGTTGGAGAGTTCGAGGCCGATCTGACTGAGCCGCTATCCGATGGCGAGACCTCAATCATGGCCACTATTACTGCGCAGGGCCAATCGGACCTGTTGACGGGCGTTCTCGATGTTCATAGCGAAGACGCCGAACACGAGCATGCCGTCGCATCCGGCCGTGTGGTCGTACTAGGTGGCGGTGCCGCAGTCCTCGGCGTCGGTGTCCTAGCGTGGGCGCTGCGCAGACGTACACGCACCAACGGTGCACTGCGAGGTGCAGCATGAAGCGCAACTTCCGTTTCCTAATGACGACGGCCATGGCGGCTGCATTGGCTCTGGCTGCTCCCGCGTTCGCTCACGACGGCCATGACCACGGCGACGAAGCGCCGGCTGCGTCTTCCAATGGCCCCCAGCGCCAGCCTGATGGCAGCGTGTTTCTTCCGAAACCGTCGCAACGTCAGATCGGTGTACGCACCCAGCTGATCAAGCAGGAGCCCTTGGCCCGCAGCCATGAACTGGCTGGCAAAGTAATCATGGACCCGACGACAGGCGGCAAGGTCCAGGCAATGGTAATGGGCCGGCTGGTGCCCGGGCCGGATGGTCTGCCGCAGATCGGCCAATCCGTGCGCAAGGGCCAGGTGCTGGCTTACATCGAACCGGCCAGCGGTGTGCTGGAGCGCTCAGGCCAGATGGCCCAGGTTGCCGAGCTGCGTGCGGGCCAAGCGCTCGCGCAGAAGCGCTTGGCCCGGCTGCGCGAGCTGTCGGAGACCGTGCCCCGCAAGGAGATCGAAGCAGCCGAAAGCGAAGTGAACAGCCTGACCGAACGCGCCCGCGCCTTGAGCGGGGGCCTCGCCGGCAGGGACGTACTGAAGGCCCCAGTCAGCGGCGTCATCGCATCCAGCCCCGCAGTTGCCGGGCAGGTCGTGGATGCGCGCGAACTGGTGTTTGAGGTGGTCGATCCGACCCAACTGCGCATCGAGGCGCTTGCCTACGATCCGGCAATGGCACAGAACCTGGCCGGTGCTGCACTCGCAGTAGGCGGTCAGAAGGTGCCGCTGAGCTTCGTCGGTGCCGCCAGCAGCCTGCGCGAGCAGGCCCTGCCCATGCTGTTCAAGGGCACCAGCGAAAGCCTCTCGCGCTTGGCGGTCGGTATGCCGGTGGTGGTCTTCGTGCAAGAGGCGACGACGGTACCTGGCTACCGCGTGCCTTCCGGTGCGCTGATGAAGAACCCTGCCAACCAGAACATCGTCTGGGTCAAAGACCAGGCCGAGCGCTTCGAGCCGCGTGTCGTGAACATCACTCCTTTGGATGGTGCATCCATCGCTGTCACTTCGGGCCTGGCGGACGGCGACCGCGTGGTTGTCGAGGGCGCGTCCCTGATCAATCAAGTTCGTTGAGGGGCACCATTCCATGTTCAAGTGGCTTCTCGAAAATAGCTTACGAAACCGGCTCCTGGTCATCATCGGGGCGCTGGTGCTGATGGCGTATGGCGCGTTCACCCTGACGCGCACGCCGGTAGATGTCTTTCCCGATCTCAACAAGCCGACCGTCACTCTCATGACGGAGGCTGGCGGCATGGCTGCCGAAGAAGTCGAGCAACTCATCACGTTCCCGCTCGAAACGGCCATGAACGGCCTGCCCAGCGTCGAAAGCGTGCGCTCGGTCTCCAGCGCCGGGCTTTCCTTCATCTACGTGACATTTGACTGGAAGACCGACATCTTCCGGGCGCGCCAGATGGTCTCCGAACGCCTGACGTCCATGGAGGAAGGGCTAGCCCCGGGCGTGACGCCCACTATGGGGCCAATCAGCTCAGTGATGGGCGAGATCATGCAGATTGCAATCCCCATCGGTGCCAAGCCCTCAGGGCAGAAGAACGCAGCCCCGCCGCTGTCGGCCATGGACACTCGCGAGTACGCGGACTGGGTGCTACGCCCCCGGCTGATGGCCATACCTGGTGTTGCCCAAGTCATCCCGATCGGAGGCGAGGTCCGTCAGTTCCAGGTCCAGCCCAACACCACGCGAATGTCAGAGCTGGGCGTGACTGCGTCCGATCTGGATGCGGCTCTCAAGGGCTTCTCCGCGAACACTTCCGGCGGCTTCCTGGAGATCAATGGCCGCGAGTACCTGATCCGCAACCTGGGCCGCACGTCCCGACTCGACGACCTGCGTAACCTGCCTCTCGCGGTGCGTGCGGGCCAACCCATCCTGCTCCACCAGGTCGCCGATGTTCAGTTTGCGCCAGCCATCAAGCGCGGCGATGCGGGCTTCGAGGGCCTGCCAGCCGTGATCCTGGGCATCCAAAAGCAGCCCACGGCCGATACGATTGCACTGACCCGCTCGATCGAGTCAGCGTTGGCGGACATGAAGGGCTCACTGCCGGCTGGCATGGCCGAGCCACAGGTGACCTTCCGACAAGCCAACTTCATCGAGGCGTCCATCAGCACGCTGCAAGGCAAGCTCATCGGCGCATCGGTCTTCGTGGCGGTGATCCTGTTCTTCTTCCTGGGCACTTTGCGCCCCCTGGTGATCGCGTTGACCGCGATTCCTGCCTCGATCTTCGTGACCGGGCTGGTGTTCCACTATTTCGGCCTATCAATCAACACCATGACGCTCGGTGGGCTGGCGATCGCCATCGGCGGTCTCGTGGACGATGCTGTGGTCGATGTGGAGAACATCATGCGGCGGCTCAAGGAGGACCGCACCCGCCACCCTGAGAACCGGCTGACGCCCCTGGTCATCGTTGCCAGGGCCTCGATGGAGGTTCGCTCGGCGATTCTCTACGCCACGATGATCATTGTGCTGGTGTTCCTGCCCCTGTTCGCGCTGCCGGGGATGGAGGGGCGCTTGTTCGTGCCGCTGGGCATCGCCTTCATCGTCTCCACGCTGGCCTCGCTGCTGGTCTCTGTGACGGTCACTCCGGTGCTTTCGTACTACCTGCTGCCCAAGATGAGGACGCTGGACCATGGCGACACTCGGCTTCTAGCCTGGTTGAAGACGCGCTATCAGGGCGGCCTGCAGCGGGTCTTGCAGCGGCCGCGTGCCGCCCTTGGCATGGCCGCTGTGGCTGTCACACTGGCTGTCGCCGCGGTGCCATTCTTCCCGACCACGTTCCTGCCCCCGTTCAATGAAGGAACGTTGCTGGTGGGCCTGCGCCTGAATCCCGGTGTGACGCTGGCCGAATCTTCGGCGCTTGCCCAGCAAGCCGAGCTGCTGGTCGCGCAGGTGCCAGAGGTGCAGCACGTGGGCCGGCGCAGCGGACGGGCCGAGCTGGACGAGCATGCCGAAGGCGTGCATGTCAGCGAGCTGGACGTGGGCCTGCTGCCCGCCTCGGAGCTAAAGCGCTCCATGGAGGAGATCACCGCCGACATCCGTTCGCGTCTGGCTCACTTGCCCGGCTCCATCGGCATTGGCCAGCCGATCTCGCACCGCATCGACCACATGTTGTCGGGGGTGCGCTCGCAGATCGCCATCAAGGTGTTCGGCGAGGACCTGGACGTCCTGCGCGGGCAGGCGGATCTGCTGCGCGCCAAGCTGGCCGGAATTCCGGGGCTTGCTGACCTGGAGATCGAAAAGCAGGTCCTAGCGCCGCAGATCAAAATCCGCGTGGATTATGCGGCGGCGGGACGCTACGGCGTGGCCGCACCGCAAATTCTGTCCACGCTGCAAAGCCTGGTCGAAGGCGAAAAGATCACCGAGGTCATCGAGGGCAACCGCCGCTTCGCGCTGGTGGTTCGCCTGCCCGAGCAGGCGCGGTCGATTGAGGGCTTGAGCCGCATCCTCATCGACACGCCCATGGGTCGGGTCCCGTTGTCGCGCCTTGCCACCATCGAAGACAGCGACGGCCCCAACCAGGTCAGCCGCGACGATGGCCGTCGACGCATAGTTTTGTCGGCCAACGCTCAGGGACGGCCGCTGTCCGAAGTAGTGGCCGACATACGCAGCGTCGTCCAAGAAGTGCGCTTGCCCGAAGGCTACTTCATCACGCTGGGCGGCCAGTTCCAGGCACAAGAGGAAGCCTCGCGACTGGTGGGCCTGCTGTCCATCGTCTCCCTGACGCTCATGTTCGTGGTGTTGTACACGCGCTACAAGTCGGTCGTCCTATCAGCGCTCATCATGGTGAACATTCCATTGGCCCTGGTCGGCGCCGTGTTGGGGCTGTGGCTGTCTGGCCAGCCGTTGTCCGTGGCCGCCCTGGTCGGCTTCATCACGCTCGCGGGTATTTCTGTGCGCAACGGCATCCTGAAGGTGAGCCACTACCTCAACCTCATGCGCATGGAGGGCGAGGACTTCGACCAGAAGATGATCGTGCGTGGCTCGCTCGAACGGCTTTCCCCGGTTCTGATGACCGCGCTGGTCACGGCCTTCGCGCTGGCCCCGCTGCTGTTCGAGGCGTCCCGACCCGGTACTGAGATCCTGCACCCCGTCGCGGTGGTGATCTTCTCGGGGCTGGTCAGCTCCACGCTGCTAGACACCTTCCTTACACCCGCCATGTTCTGGCTGTTCGGCCGCAAGCCTGCCGAACGCCTGCTGGACGACCGCGACGCGGAGGCATTCTGATGCAACGCCTTCTGTCACCCGATTTCAACCACCGTAACCCTATAGGAGCTTTCATGTCTGTTCGATTTCGTTCCCTCACGGCCGGCACCGCCCTCGCCCTGGCATCCGTCACCGCCTTCGCCGCAGGCGACCATGACCACGCGCATGACCACAAGCCGCTGCATGGTGGCGTCGTGACCGAAGTCCGGGACGTGGACTACGAGTTGGTCGTTCAGCCCGCAGCAGCGCAACTCTACCTGCGCGACCACGGCAAGCAGGTCAATGTAAGCAACACCAAAGCCAAGCTCACACTGTTGACCGGCTCACAAAAGCAGGAGGTGCAACTCACGCCTGCCGCGGACGGAAGCCGCCTCGAAGGCAGCGGGACCTTCGCCGCAGCCAAGGGCACGAAGGCCGTCGTCCAAGTCGAACGTGGGGGCAATACCGCGAGCGCCCGGTTCGTTCTGCCGTAGTGTTCAACGTGATCGTCAGGGAACGAGCTGTAATCTGGCGACCACCTGACAAAAGGCGCGACATAGGCGCTCACTATTTCCTCAAAAACTTTGGAGATGTAAATCATGGAAATGCATTTCGACGTCATTGTTATCGGTGCCGGCCCAGGCGGATACATCGCGGCCATTCGCGCTGCCCAATTAGGCATGAAGGTCGCTTGTGTAGATGCCTGGAAGAACAAGGACGGAAAGCCAGCACCTGGCGGCACCTGCAACAACATCGGTTGTATCCCTTCGAAAGCGCTACTGCAGTCGTCAGAGAACTTTGAACAAGCCAAGCACCACTTTGGCACGCACGGCATCTCCACGGGTGATCTGCGCATGGATGTGACCACGATGTTGGAACGTAAGAATCAGGTCGTGAAGTCCAGCAACGAAGGCATCCTTTATCTGTTCCGCAAAAACAAGGTCCAGTTTTTCAACGGCCTGGCGTCTTTCACCAGGACTGTCGATGGTGGCTTCGAGGTGAGCGTCGCCGCCGATGAGGCTGTTACCTTGGTGGGCAAGCAGATCATCGTTGCCACAGGCTCCAACGTGCGGCCACTCCCCAACCTACCGTTCGATGAGCGGGTCGTGCTCTCCAACGACGGCGCGCTGGACATCGCGGCCGTGCCCGATCGGTTGGCCGTCATCGGTGCCGGCGTGATCGGCCTGGAGCTGGGCTCCGTTTGGCGCCGCCTGGGGGCGGATGTCACGATCCTCGAAGGCTTGCCCAGCTTCCTGCCAATCGTCGACCAAGCCATCGCCAAGGAGGCGAAGAAGGCGTTCGACAAGCAAGGCCTGAAGATCGAACTAGGTGCGAAGGTTCGCGAAGTCAATGCAACCGAGGCTGGCGTGACTATTCACTACACCGACAGCCAGGGCCAGACGCAGTCCTTGCAGGCAGACAAAGTGATCGTGGCTATCGGCCGTGTGCCCAACACCGAAGGCCTGAATCCGGCCGCCGTGGGACTCCAACTGGATGAGCGCGGCGCCGTGCTGGTGGACGATGAATGCCGCACCAGTGTGCCCGGCATCTGGGCCATCGGTGACGTGGTGCGTGGCCCGATGTTGGCGCACAAGGCGGAAGAGGAAGGTGTCGCAGTGGCCGAGCGCATTGCCGGCCAGCACGGTCACGTCGATTTCAATACGATCCCCAACGTCATCTACACCAGCCCAGAGATTGCCTGGGTAGGCCGCACCGAGCAGCAGCTCAAAGAGCAGGGCACCGCCTATCGAATCGGTTCCTTCCCGTTCATGGCCAATGGCCGCGCGCGTGCGCTGGGCGACACGCCGGGCCTCGTCAAGGTGATCGCCGATCCTGCCACTGATGAGATACTCGGCGTGCATGTGGTCGGCCCGCAGGCCAGTGAACTGGTGGCCGAGGCCGTGATCGCCATGGCGTTCAAGGCCAGCAGCGAAGACATCGCCCGCATCTGCTTTGCCCATCCGACCCTCTCCGAGACGTTCAAAGAGGCCTCGCTGGCCGTGGACAAGCGCGCGCTCAACTTCTGATTGATCGGAAGCGGCATCCAAACCACCTCACCGAACGCAGCTGCGGGCGGTGGGGCGCATATCGCCATGGAACGTAGGCCACGCCGCAACGGCATGCTATGCCCAACAGTTACTCGTCGTTGTGGTCTTCCGCGATGTGGGTGGCCATATCCAGCAGCACCTGGTTCACGTGCTTGTCCGCCACCTCATAGAAGATCTGTTTGGCTTGGCGCACGCCCTTGACCAGGCGAGCACCGCGCAGCAGCCGCAGGTGGTGGCTCACCAGCGACTGCGAGAGTTCGAGGGTTTCAGCGATGTCCCCGACCGAGGAAGAGCCTTTCATGCAGCACAGCATGATTCTCAGCCGGGACGGGTCACCCAGGAGGCGGAATGTCTCAGCCAAGATGGTCACGTCATTCTGTGACAGCGATTCCAAATCGGCGCTGGGACCCTTCGGTGGGGTACTGAATGGCTTACTTGTATTCATTTTTAAAATATTTCCTAACCTCGAATGGCTGTTTTCGCCCTTCAGAATTAACAAGGCAGCGGCCGCTTAGGCGCGCGCAGCAAAGAACCAGTGCGAGCCTGGCAGGCAAGGCCTCCGTTCCCCGTGCACCGGGTCATTTCTGAAACCTGACAGCATCCGAAAAAGCGCTTGACCTTCCCACGATGGTAAACCCTAAGCTCCCTCCATGTCGAATTTCAACTATGGGAAGCACACCATGAGCATGGCAACAACGAGTAGTGCTGGCGCCCAAGCAGCGGCAATCAGCCTGCCCATCGAGGGCATGACCTGCGCAAGCTGTGTCGGCCGAGTCGAGGCCGCCCTTGCCAAGGTCGAGGGCGTGGCAAGCGTGTCTGTCAATCTCGCCACCGAGCGAGCGGACATTCGCCTGAACCGTCCTGTCGATCGCATGGCGCTGATCCAGGCGATCGAGAAGGTAGGGTACGACGTGCCTCAGGGCACCATCGAGCTGGCGATCGGAGGCATGACCTGCGCTTCGTGCGTGGGCCGCGTCGAGAAGGCGCTCAAGGCGGTGCCGGGCGTCACTGAGGCTGTGGTCAATCTGGCGACCGAGCGCGCTACCGTGCGTGGCGTAGCATCCGTGCAGGATCTGATTGCTGCTGTCGATAAGGTCGGCTACGAGGCCAGCCCGGTCGATACAGGCATGCAGGCCGACGAGGAAGCTGCCGAGAAAAAGGACGCCGAGCGCGCCGAACTCAAGCGCGACCTGACCCTGGCCGCCGTGCTGGCGCTGCCTGTGTTCGTGCTCGAAATGGGCTCGCACATGATTCCCGGCATGCACGAGTGGGTGGCTTCCACCATTGGCATCCAGCAGAGCTGGTATCTGCAGTTCGTGCTGACCCTGCTGGTGCTCGCCATTCCGGGCTGGCGCTTCTATGAGAAGGGCTTCCCGGCGCTGTTCCGCCTGGGTCCCGACATGAACTCGCTGGTCGCGGTCGGCACGGCCGCGGCCTTCGGTTATTCGATGGTCGCCACGTTCGCGCCCAGTCTGCTGCCGGCCGGCACGGTGAACGTGTACTACGAGGCGGCAGCCGTCATCGTGGCGCTGATCCTGCTGGGCCGCTTTCTTGAGGCACGGGCCAAGGGCCGCACCTCCGAGGCCATCAAGCGCCTGATCGGCCTGCAGGCCAAGGAGGCGCACGTGCTGCGCGACGGCCGCATCGTGGACATCCCGATCAACGACGTGGCGCAGGGCGACATCGTGGAAGTGCGCCCCGGCGAGCGCGTGCCGGTCGATGGTGAAGTGACCGAGGGCCGCAGCTTCGTGGACGAGTCGATGATCACCGGCGAGCCGATTCCCGTCGAAAAGGCGGAAGGCAGCACCGTGGTCGGCGGCACCGTCAACCAGAAGGGTGCGCTGACGCTGCGTGCCACCGCCGTGGGCGGTCAGACCATGCTGGCGCAGATCATCCGCATGGTCGAGCAGGCGCAAGGTTCCAAGCTGCCGATCCAGGCCGTGGTGGACAAGGTGACGCTGTGGTTCGTGCCCGCCGTCATGCTGGCCGCGGTGCTGACCTTCCTGGTCTGGCTGGTGTTCGGCCCGTCGCCCGCGCTGTCCTTCGCGCTGGTCAATGCCGTGGCGGTGCTGATCATTGCCTGCCCTTGCGCCATGGGTTTGGCGACGCCGACCTCCATCATGGTCGGCACGGGCCGGGGCGCCGAGATGGGCGTGCTGTTCCGCAAGGGTGAAGCCCTGCAACTGCTCAAGGACGCCAAGGTGGTGGCCGTGGACAAGACCGGCACGCTGACCGAGGGCCGCCCGGTCCTGACCGACCTGGAGATTGCCGACGGCTTTGACCGCAACCAGGTGCTGGCGAAGGTCGCCGCTGTCGAATCGCGCTCGGAGCATCCGATCGCACGCGCCATCGTCGAGTCGGCCGTGGAAGGTGGCATCGCGCTGCCGACGATGACAGACTTCGATTCGGTCACGGGCATGGGCGTGCGCGCCACCGTGGACGGCGCGCGTGTCGAGGTCGGTGCCGATCGCTTCATGCGTGAGCTGGGGTTGGACGTGGGCAGCTTCGCTCGCACGGCCGAGCGCCTGGGCAACGAGGGCAAGTCACCGCTGTACGCCGCGATCGACGGCCGGCTGGCCGCCATCATCGCGGTGGCCGATCCGATCAAGTCCAGCACGCCCGCGGCCATTGCCGCGTTGCACCAGCTCGGCCTGAAGGTGGCGATGATCACCGGCGACAACGCGCGTACCGCGCAGGCCATCGCCAAGCAACTGGGCATCGACGAGGTGGTGGCCGAAGTGCTGCCCGAGGGCAAGGTCGAAGCCGTGCGCCGGCTGAAAGCCAGCCACGGCCAGATCGCCTACGTGGGCGACGGCATCAACGACGCCCCGGCGCTGGCCGAGGCCGACGTGGGCCTGGCCATCGGCACCGGCACCGACGTGGCGGTGGAGTCGGCCGACGTAGTGCTGATGTCGGGCAACCTGCAGGGCGTGCCCAACGCCATCGCGCTGTCCAAGGCGACCATCGGCAACATCCGCCAGAACCTGTTCTGGGCGTTTGGCTACAACACGGCCCTGATCCCGGTGGCCGCTGGCGTCCTGTACCCCGCATACGGTGTGCTGTTGTCGCCGATCTTCGCGGCTGGCGCGATGGCGCTGTCCAGCGTGTTCGTGCTCGGCAACGCGCTGCGCCTGCGCCGCTTCCAGCCGCCGCTGGCGGCGGATACCGCTCATTGAGAAAGGAGGAACACCATGAACATCGGTGAAGCATCCAAGGCCTCGAAGGTCTCGGCCAAAATGATCCGCTACTACGAGCAAATCGGTCTGATCCCTCCGGCTGACCGCACCGATTCGGGCTACCGCGCCTATACCCAGGACGACGTTCACCGGTTGCATTTCATCCGGCGTTCGCGCGACCTCGGCTTCTCGGTGGCCGAGATCACGGACTTGCTGGGACTGTGGAATGACAAGTCGCGCCAGAGTGCTGATGTAAAGCGTCTGGCCCAGCAACACATCGACGAGTTGGACCGGCGCATCGAGAGCATGCTGGAGATGGCCGCGACGCTCAAGGCGCTGATCCGGTGTTGCGCCGGCGACGAACGGCCCGACTGCCCGATCCTGCACACGCTGGAGCAGCCCGATATCAGTGACAACAAGCCCGAAGCGCGCACTGGCGCAGTGCCGCGCCGCGCGCGAGCCAACGCAGCAGGAAAAAAGCCGTGTGCGCACTGAGCAGCCAGGAGAGATATGCCCAAAATCACCGTCTTGCCCCATCCTGAACTGGCGCCTGAGGGAGCCGAACTGAACGTGCCAGCAGGCACTTCGATCTGCGAGGCCCTGCTGGACAACGGCATCGAGATCGAGCATGCCTGCGACATGAGCTGTGCCTGCACGACCTGTCACTGCATCGTGCGCAAGGGGTTCGATTCTCTAAACGAAGTCGAGGAATGCGAGGACGATCTGCTCGACCGGGCCTGGGGACTGGAGGCGCAGTCGCGGCTGAGCTGCCAGGCCATCGTTGCGACCGAAGACCTGACCGTCGAGATCCCCAAGTACACGATCAACCATGCCAAGGAGAACCACTAGGAGCCTGCGTGCTGCCTCAGGCGCACCGGCCTGCGGCAGGGTTGCTCTGGCAGATGGAGGACTGACGGCATTGCCGCCAGATAACCAACCCGTGGGCCAGACCAACCCGCGAGCCAGGTGTCTACACTCCCTTTGCACGGTCGTCGGTTAGGCTGGAAAGGTCATCAACGTCCTTAAATCCGTGACGGCCGGCCCATGGAAAGTCCCACAGGAGAAGTCCTGCATGTCTGCGCCCAAGCTAGCCACGCTCTACCGAATGGTCATGCCCGGCCATACCTGCCCCTACGGGCTGAAGTCGCTCGATCTGCTCAACCGCAAGGGCTACGAGGTCGAGGACAAACACTTGGCAAGCCGCGAGCAGACGGATGCGTTCAAGAAGGAGCATGGCATCGAGACCACGCCCCAGGTCTTCATAAACGGGCGGCGCGTGGGCGGCTACGACGACCTACGCAAATTCTTCGGCATGTCCGTGAAGGACAAGAACGCCGTGACCTAGACCCCTGTGATCGCGCTGTTCGCCACGGCGGCCGCAATGGCGCTGGCGGCGAGCTGGGCGGCCTTCGGCCAAGTCTAGAGCATTCAGGCGGCAGAGTGGTTCGTGGCCTTTGCCATGTGCCTCCTGGCGCTGCAGAAGCTCAAGGACGTGGACGGCTTCGCGACGACCTGCTGGCCAAGCGCTGGGTTCGGTATGCCTATTTCTACCCGTTCGCGGAGGCCATCGCAGGCGTCCAGATGGTCGCGGGCGTGGGGATGTGGGTGTCGATTCCGTTGGCGCTGTTCATCGGGACCGTCGGGGCCGTGTCGGTTTTCAAGGCGGTCTATGTCGATCGCCGGGAACTCAAGTGCGCCTGCGTGGGCGGGGACAGCAACGTGCCGCTGGGCTTCGTGTCCCTGACCGAGAACCTGATGATGGTGGCGATGGCCCTGTGGCCAAGGTCGGCCTACCTTGGGATGCACTGAGCGCCGCGCCAGGTACGGCGCAGCGCACGTGCTCGCATCGGCCGTCCTGTGTGCATGCCGGCCACGATGCGGTGTTACTGCGCGCGCGGCGGGAAGCCAGCTTCGCTCAGGGCCGCGGCGATCTGCTCTTGCGAGGCCGAGGTCTGGACCTCGACACGGCGGGTCGGCGGGTCCGTGACGATCTTGGCGTTGGGGTCGATCATTTGGATCGTTTTCGTCACAGTGCGGGCGCAGCCGCCGCAGGTCATGTCTTCGAGATGGAATTGCATGGAAAACTCCTTTCGGGTTGGGGTGTTTGAAGTGTGCTCCTTGCCACCGTTGGAAGGTCAATCGCTATTTGCATCCCCGCCACACCAACCGGCCGAATGCTCATAGGGGCAAGGCCGTGGTGCTCTTTACGCGATCCAGCACGAAGCTGGTCTTGCAGTCCTGCACGCTGGGGTGCTTGAGCAGCGTGTCGAGCACGAAGCGGGAGTAGTGAGCCATGTCCATGACGACCACCCGCAGCAGATAGTCCATGTCGCCGGTCAGCGCATGGCACTCCACAACCTCTGGCCAGTTCTGGACAGACGCGCGGAACACGTCCATGGGATTGCGCTTGTGCGAGTCGGAGTACTGGGCCGACTTCTACACGAAGTTCTTCAACTTCCAAGAGATCCGCTACTTCGACATCAACGGCGAGTACACCGGCCTAGCCTCCAAGGCGATGAGCGCGCCGGACGGCCTGATCCGCATCCCGCTGAACGAGGAAGCACGCCAGGGCGGCGGCCAGATTGAGGAATTCTTGATGCAGTTCAGCGGCGAGGGCATCCAGCACATCGCCCTGCTGTGCGACAACCTACTCGATGCGCTCGACCGCGTGCAGATGGCCGGTATCCCGCTGCTGACCGCCCCCAACGACATCTATTACGCAAACTTGGAAAAGCGCCTGCCCGGCCATGGCCAGCCCGTACCCGAGTTGCAGGCGCGCGGCATTCTGCTCGACGGCACGACCGAAGGCGGCCAGCCCCGCCTGCTGCTGCAGATATTCTCCGAGCCGCTGCTTGGCCCGGTGTTCTTCGAGTTCATCGAGCGCAAGGGCAACTACCGCGAGGGCTTCGGCGAAGGAAACTTCGGTGCCTTGTTCGAGTCGATGGAACGCGACCAGATCAACCGTGGCTCGTTGGAAATCAACCCGGCCTGATTTGGGCCTTTCCATGAAGGCAGAGCGCCTTCAGTCCTACATCTCGCGAGCCCCTCTGTGGGCTCGCGCTACTTTGGCGTCAGTACTGCCTTAGCCGCTCAAGCATTGAGCGGGTTGGCTTCGGCGTCACGTTCCGAAACAGTTGCTACCGCCCTTGACTTGAGTTAATACATGAACATATGTATTCTTATTCAGATACACCGATGGCCTTTTTCCTCGCCCTGAAGAGGGACCCAGCACTACGTCGCCCCCTCTAAGCGCACTTCGGCAGCAATGCGCCGTGGCCAACCCAATGACCAGGATTGCTGAAGGACGTGCCCATGGAACTTCGTCATTTGCGCTGCTTCGTGGCTCTCGCCGAAGAGCTGCATTTCACCCGTGCTGCGGAGCGCTTGCACATCGAGCAGCCGCCGCTGTCCCGCACGATCAAGGAATTGGAAGACGAACTGGGGGTGCTGCTCTTTGACCGCGATCGGCGGGGAACGCGGTTGACGCCAGCGGGCACCACCTTCCTTCAGGACATTCGCAGGCTGTTCACCAACCTGGAGCAGGCACGAGAAAACGTCAGGGCGATCGCCGCAGGCCTAAGAGGCAGCGTGCGCATCGCCATCTCCGATGGCGCCATCGACCCGCGGCTGTCTGCACTTCTTGCCCTGTGCCGCCAGGAGGAGCCGGAGATCGAAATACGGCTCTCCGAGGTCACCCTGGCGGAACAGTTGCGGGGACTGCGATCCGGCGACTTCGCGATCGGTTTCGCACACACCGCGGACGTCGGCGACGGACTGGTGACGGAGCCCATCTGGCAGGACCCGCTGGTGGTGACCGTGCCGATCCGGCACCCGTTGCTGGCCCACAAGGAAGTGTCGCTACGTGAACTCGTGAGTTACCCGCTGGTGATGTGCGATCCGCAGCTTTGCGAGGGCTACTGCCGCGAATTGACCCGGCTGCTACATCCCCTGGAGCGCGAGTCCACCATCGTTGAGCATGTCTCGTCGCTGGACATGATGCTCACATTGGTCGGAGCTGGTTACGGCATCGGCTTCGCAACGGCGACCCGAATCGCGGCGTGTCAACGTCCCGACGTGGTGATCCGGCCGTTGGCGCTCGATTCGGCCGTCATCATCACCTACCTGCTTCGGCCCGAAGGCGGTAGCGGACTATCCGCACCCGTAGAGCGCTTCATCGAGCGTTTGCGTTCGCCAAAGAGCGATTAGCTACGACGCCTGCGCCACATCCGGCGTCACGCATCGCCCTGAAGGTAGAGGTTGCGCTCCGTGGCCGTCATCAGTTCGGCCGAGCTGATCTTGAGAGCCAGGGAAATTTTTAGAATGAGAGCGAGTGTCGGCATGTGCTCGCCGCGCTCAATCTTGCCCATGTGCGAGCGCGCGATCCCCGCCAAGCCCGCGAACTCATCCTGAGCAATCCCCTGAGCCAGGCGAGCGGCTCGCACCGCTTGCCCGAACGCCAACGCCGGTGCGGACTCATAGGTGGTTACTCCGGCGGGCCGTCCAGGCCGAATAGTGCGCTTCTGCATTCGCAGAAGCGTCATGGAATCACTGATCTTTAACCACGTTAAAGATATCTCTTGAGTATGATGTCGGCTGCTCTTTTCGATCCCGTTGCCTCTTGGGGGCATCCATGCACAACGCCATCAGACCGTCCCCGAATTTCACACTCGCCATAGCGCCAGGTGTGCCGTCTTCACGGCTGTCGGCGCTGCTTGCACTGCAGCGAGCGCACGAGCCGGGTGTCGCGATCGCCGTGCGTGAAGTTTCGGATCAAGAGCTGGTAACGGGCCTGCATGAGGGCCGCTACGACGCGGGGCTATCTCTTAGCAGTGCGGGGGATCACCTGACGAGTAGCCGGAGGCTGTGGTGCGAAAGCATGGCCGTCGCGATACCACCGCGGTTCCGTTTGGTTGATCAGGCGAAGCTCACCATCTCCGATCTTCAGGACTATCCAATCTATCGCTGGCAGGCGGAGGCTTGTCCCTTGCTGGACGAGAGGTTGGCCTCCCTGATGCCAGTGGACCAAGAGAACATCCTGCCTGCAACTTCATTCGAGATGATGGCGCTGTGGGTTTCAGCCGGCTACGGCATCGGCGTATGCGCGCAATCGCGCATCGAGCGTGCCCATCAATGGGGGGTAAGCATGCGACCGCTCGCCGATGGCCCCTATGAGATCGTGACGTACCTCCAACGGCCCCACGCGCAAGCAGATTCTGCTGCCAAGCGTTTCGAGCGCAGGGCGCTGCAGATCGCCGAGGCAGGCGCCCTGTAGCAGGCACTCCTATAGGCCGGAGCCGTCTCATCCCGGCCATAGGTTGCAGCATGGGACTAGACCGGACTAGACCCCTTCAAGCACCGCTGCGCTGTCCACCAGTCGGCGGACGCTCTGCCGCACGTCCTCGGGGATGGGCCGCGGGGCAACGGCCTCGGGCACATCCGCATGGTGCTGGTAGTCGCCCATGAGAACCCGGATGATTGCGGGCACGTTCGTTGGCGTGACCGCATCAATGGCCGCACGATCACCCAGGTCGGGGTGAGGCTGGGTCAGCATGCGGTACAGGTCCCACGAATCGGCGTGCGGGCATTGGTTCATGAGCACTTGGGCCAGCTTGTGCTTGAGCGGCACCAGTTGCCAGTCGGGAACCCGCTGCCCCCGGTTGCCCAGGCTGATCGACAGCAGCTTGCCCGCCTTCAGCTCGCGGTTGATCTGGTCCTTGGACTTCCCGGCCAGCTTGCCGAACAGCGGGACCGGCAGATTGTTCGGCGACTCGTAGATGGCCAGCATTTCCTCGCGCTCGCGCTGGATCGCGGAGACTTCCGGCTCCGGGGCATGCACCGGAGGCGGCGGCACCTGCGACAGCCGCTGGAACATGATTCCGCCGCTGTTGGGGGTCACGACGATAGGCGTGGCCACCACGGGCGGCACGCCGGGGACAACAGGCTCAGCAGTCGTGGAGACCGCGCCCACCACTTCCTCCACTTCCGCCATTGCCGGCACCCCGTCGATACGGATGGTCAGATGCGCGCTCGCGGCTTCGACTTCACCCTGTTCGAGCAGGTCAAGACGGTCTGCCCAGTCCTGCATCATGCGACGCCGAGGCTCCACGTACTTGGCGTGGTTGTAGGCCGAACTCACCTTGTTGGGGTCGGAGTGCGAAAGCTGAGCGTCCACCCAAATCTTCGGGTATCCGATCTCGTTGAGCGCGGTCGAGATGGTGCCGCGGATGCCGTGGCCGGTCAGGCGCCCCTCGTAGCCCATGAGCTGCACGGCCTTGTTGAGGGTGTTCTCGCTGATGCGCTTCTTGAGTTCGCTGCGATGCGACAGCAGGTACTTCTGCGCTGGACGCATCACGCCCAGGAGATAGCGCACGATCTCGATGGCCTGCAGGGACAGGGGCACGATGTAGGGCGGCACGTCCTGCGGCCGCTTGCCGGCCTTGCGCATTTCGTCCTGGAGTTGCTTGACGACCTGCGGCGGGATGATCCACAAGCCGCGGTCGAGGTCGAATTGCTCAGGCTCGGCCAGGCGCAACTCGCCCGTGCGCACCCCCGTCAGGAACAGCAGCCGGACGCCAAGCTGGGTCTGCCAGCCCCGGGGGTTGTAGCGCCGGAGCTTCTGAAGGAACTCGGGCAGCTCGGGCAGGTGCAGATAGGGGTTGTGGGCCACCGGGGGCTTGGGCTCGGCCACCACGTCCAGGTCCGCGGCCGGATTGACTTCCAGCCCTTCGGCGATGACCAGGGCATAGCGGAACATCTGGTTGAACCAGGTGCGGACCTTCTCGGCGGTGGTGAACGCCTTGCGTTTCTCGATCGCCGCCACGACGCCCACGAGCTGGGGCCGTCGAATGTCGTAGATCGACATCTTCCCCAGGGTAGGCAGCACGTCCTTGTTGAAGATGCGCAGGATCTGCGAAAGCGTGCTCTGACGGCCTTCCTTGAGTTCCTTGCGGCGATGCTCGACCCAAGCATCGAAGACGTTCTTGAAGGTGTATTCGCCCGCCAGCTTGGCCGCGTGCCGGCGCTGGTCGCGTTCGATTTGGGGATCAATGCCCTTGGCGAGCAGAACCTGAGCCTTGTCCCGCTCGGCGCGGGCCTCGCGCAGACTGAGGGCGGGATAGCCACCCAGGGACATGCGCTTTTGCTTGCCCAGCCAGTAGTATCGGAAGATCCACGACTTGCCGCCTGCGGCAGAGACCATCAGGCCCAGGCAGTCGTTATCGGAGAGGGTGTAGCGCTTGCCGGTGGTTCTTGCCTGCCGGACTGTCAGATCAGAGAGTGCCATTTCGAGGCTCCTAAGTTATGACTTAGGCCTAATGCTCGTCATGGTTCCCGCTCAGCCCCAGCAACTATCCGGTAGCCGTCCCAACCGTATTCTTGTGCCTCAATTGGTCACTCAAAAACGGTAGCTGTGGGTGGATTTCCGTGGCGCTCGCTGGAATGAAAAAAGGGGCCAAAGCCCCTCTTTTCAACGACTTACAGACGTCAGTAGAAGTCTGTAGATCACTATCTGGAGCGGGAAACGAGACTCGAACTCGCGACCCCGACCTTGGCAAGGTCGTGCTCTACCAACTGAGCTATTCCCGCAATTTGGCGTCCCCTAGGGGACTCGAACCCCTGTTACCGCCGTGAAAGGGCGGTGTCCTAGGCCACTAGACGAAGGGGACACGCTGCTGGCATCGCTGCCTGCTTTCACTCCCTGCCGCGTTTCACTGTGTGCTTTACGCTGCAAGTGGCGCGCATTCTATGGATGCTTGATACAGGCGTCAACCCCTTTGTAGAAATTTATTTAAATCAATGACTTCCGGGTGGGTCGGGGTGCAGATGCGGGCTGGCTTGTCGATATAGAGAACGGGTTTGCCTGTGCCGCTATTCGCTCCGAGGCAAACTCACTACACTCAACGCTGTAATTCTTCTTCAATGAGGCATTAACGGTGACACCACTTCTGATCACCCTGCTCATCGTAGCGGGTATCGCGTTGCTGATCGTGATCGGCTACCTCAACAATGTGGTCGAGAACGGCAAGCTGGAGCGCGCCCGCCTGAAGATCGAACTGGCCGACCGCCTGCGCCGCTGCGGCGAAATCACCGAGACCTTCCCAGGCCAGTTCATGACCCCGGCGCTGAAGCTGCTGCTGACCCGCCTGGAGCTCAACCTCAACCAGCGCCAGCTGGCGGTGGACAAGCACAATGCCCAGTTGAAGGCACGCATGGCCGAACTGGAAGGGCTGATCGCCCTGGGTGAAAAGATCCCGGTGAACAACCCGCCCAACCCGATCCAGACCGAGGTCAAGGCCAAGGATGTGCGCTTCTTGCTGGAAGCACTGCACAACCAGGTGACCCGGGCCGCGCATGAGGGCTTCCTGCCTGCGCCGGAGGCCAAGCACTGGGTCAAGGAGATCCGCCACATTCTGGTGCTGCTGCATATCGAGTTCTTCAACAACCTCGGCCAGCAGGCCCTGCAGAAAGGCCAGCCAGGCCAAGCCCGCCTGGCATTTGAACGGGGGGTGCAGTACCTGCGCAAGCAGCCGGAGCCGAAGGTGTATGAAGAGCAGCTGACGTACCTGGAGAAACTGCTGGGCCGGGCCAACGCCCAGGTGCTGGACCAGATGGAACCGGCTGAGGACGAACACAACGAACTGACCCAGGGCCTCAAGACCGATGAGGACGAGACCTGGAAGAAGAAGGTGATGTACGACTGATCCGGAATTTGTTGTGGATTTGATGGCCCTATCGCCGGCAAGCCAGCTCCCACGGTGATCGCATCAGGGCTGACAGGTGTTTGCCTCAACGTATGCAGCGCCTGTTTGAGCTAGCGCCGCCCGCGCGGCGCATCGCGAGCTGCGCTCG
>NZ_DKJF01000090.1:0-21429 GCF_002454615.1 Pseudomonas sp. UBA6699 | reverse complement strand
GTCGCAAAGCGGCCCCAAATTACTTAAATGACTGGCATTAGCCCCTCCCGGCGGGGTTTTTTATGCGTGTTGTTCCAGCACCAAGCCGGAAAGAATCACCTGCAGCGCCTCTGGTAACGCCACAGGCCGGCCATTGACACGCTCGATGAAGACTTGCACCACCGTGCCGGCCGCGCAGGCCTCGGGCTCACCTGGGCGATACAACGCCAGGCGGTACTCCACCGTACTGCCCGCCAGGCGCGTTACGCCCAGCCCAACTTCCAGCACGTCCGGGAAGCCCGGCAATGCATAGAAATCTGCTGCCGAACTGACCACGAAAGCCGCCAGCTCGCCGTCACGCAGGTCCAGCTCGGCCTGCTCGACGAGAAACGCCTGGATCGCCGTTTCGAAGAAGCCGTGCACCGTGGCCCCGGCGATATGGCCATTGAGGTCGTTGTCCTGCGGGCGGGTGAGAATCGGGTGAAAGTGGGAGAAGGCAGTGCGCTGAGGGGATTCGGTCATCTGGCTGACTCTTGTCTTCGCAATGGATGCTGACAGTGAAACAGAAAAACCAGGTTCCCGCTGCCTGCACCTCACCCTGTAGGAGCGGCCTTGTGTCGCGATGGGCCGCAAAGCGGCCTCGACAATTTATGCAGTGACGCTAAAACCCCGGGGCCGCTATGCGGCCCATCGCGACACAAGGCCGCTCCTACAAGGCATTGCATCAGCCGGATAACAAAAAGCCGCCAATGCTGGCGGCTTTCTCATTGCGGCTGGTTGCAGCTTACAACTGCGGACCAGCGGCCTTGATGGCGTCGGAAACTTCAAACTTCTTGAAGTTCTCGATGAACAGCTTGGCCAGGCCTTTGGCGGCCTCGTCGTAGGCAGCTTTGTCAGCCCAGTTGGTACGCGGGTTGAGCAGTTCGGTATCAACGCCTGGGACGGCCTTCGGTACGTCCAGGTTGATGATGTCCAGGTGCTCGGTTTCGGCACCGACCAACGCGCCGCTCTGGATGGCAGCGATCACCGCGCGGGTGGTCGGAATGCTGAAGCGCTTGCCAACGCCGTAGCCACCACCGGTCCAGCCGGTGTTGACCAGGTAGACCTTGGAGTTGAAGCCGTTGATACGCTTGATCAGCAGCTCGGCGTACTCGCCAGCCGGGCGTGGGAAGAACGGTGCACCGAAGCAGGTCGAGAAGGTCGACTTGATGCCGCCGCCCGAGCCCATTTCGGTGGAACCGACCAGCGCGGTGTAACCGGACAGGAAGTGGTAGGCAGCCTGTTCGTTGTTCAGGATCGACACCGGAGGCAGAACACCGGTCAGGTCGCAGGTCAGGAAGATCACTGCGTTTGGCTCACCGCCCAGGTTCTTTTCCGAACGCTTGGCAACGTGCTCCAGCGGGTAGGCCGCACGGCTGTTCTGGGTCAGGCTGACATCGGTGTAGTCAGCGTGCTTGTTGGCGTCGAGAACGACGTTCTCCAGCACCGCACCGTGCTTGATGGCTTTCCAGATGACCGGCTCGTTCTTCTCGGACAGGTCGATGCACTTGGCATAGCAGCCGCCTTCGATGTTGAAGACAACGCCTTCGCCCCAACCGTGCTCGTCGTCACCGATCAGGTAACGGCTTTCGTCGGCCGACAGGGTGGTTTTGCCGGTGCCGGACAGGCCGAAGAACAGGGTTACATCGCCTGCTTCGCCGATGTTGGCCGCGCAGTGCATTGGCAGCACGTCGGCAGCCGGCAGCAGGAAGTTCTGCACCGAGAACATGGCTTTCTTCATTTCACCGGCGTAGCGCATGCCGGCGATCAGCACTTTCTTCTGCGCGAAGTTGATGATCACGCAACCGTCGGAGTTGGTGCCATCACGCTCAGGTACGCACTCGAAGTTGGCCACGTTGAGCACCTGCCACTCGTCGCGACCCGCCGGGTTGTACTGCTCAGGGTTGATGAACAGGCAACGGCCGAACAGGTTCTGCCAGGCAGTCTGGGTGGTCATTTTCACCGGCAGGTAGTGCTCGGCGGCAGCCCCTACGTGAACGTAGGAAACGAAGTGATCCTGGGCGTTGTTGAACGCCTCGACGCGGTCCCACAGGGCATCGAACTTGTCGGCCGGGAACTTGCGGTTGATCGGGCCCCAGGCGATGGCGTCCTGGGTGGAAGGCTCTTCGACGATGAAACGGTCAGCCGGCGAACGGCCAGTACGGTGACCGGTCTCCACGACCAGCGCGCCGGTATCGGCTAGTACACCTTCACCGCGTTGCAGCGCTTCTTTTACCAGCTCATCGACGCTCAGGTCGGTGTACACGGTGTTATTGGCTTGCGTCATGAGATACCCCATCCGGCCCGAGGCCGAGTGCTCCAAACGTTTTGTAGTTGTTCCGAAAAAACTACTACAGCGAAAAAAGTGGCCGGATTATGCCAGAAAAGCCCAAAAAAAGTAGGCCCCTCCTGTCAGAACTGCGTTTTTGCGCAATTCGACAGGAGATTTTCCTGAGCTTAAACGTTTCAGTGGCGAGTTTCTGAGGCTACGTCCGTGCCGCCGCCGGCAAACAGTTGCGCCACATCGCTGGCGTCGAAGAAATAGCGCTGGTTGCAGAACTGGCAATCGATCTCTACCTGCCCACCGCACTCTTGCACCAGTGCCTTGGCGTCATGCTCACCCAGGCTGACCAGGGCATTGCCGGAACGCTCGCGTGAGCAGCTGCATTTGAAGCGCAGCGGCTGTTCATCGAACAGGCGCACGGCATCTTCGTGGTACAGGCGGTGCAGCAGGGTTTCATTGGCTTCTGCCCACTCTTGCGGCTTGAGGGTCTGGGCCAGGGCAACCACGTGCTGCCAGCTGTCTTCGCGCTCTTCATCGTCCGGCTGGCGATCGCGTGGCAGTTGCTGAAGCAGCAGGCCGCGCGCCTTGCCAGCTTCGGCATTCAGCCAGAACCGCGTGTTCAACTGCTGGGACTGAACGAAGTAGTTGGTGAAGCACTCCGAGAGGTTGGCACCATCGAGGTCGACGGTCCCCTGATAACGCTGGCCCTTGACCGGGTCGATGGTCAGGGTCAGGTGGCCGTCGGGCATCAGCTGCGCCAGGCTGGCGTCGGCCGGGATCTGATCCGCCTCGTATCGGGCCATGCCGCGGATATCACGGTCACCGGAGCATTCGACCATCAGCAGCGGGATCGGCCCGGCGGAACGCGCCTGCAGTATCAGCAGGCCGTCGAACTTCAAGGCACCGACCAGCAAAGCGGTGGCGGCCATCAGCTCGCCAAGCAGGGTTTGCACCGGCTGTGGGTATTCATGACGCGCCAGCACTGCAGCGTAGCTGTCATCGAGAGACACCCACTCGCCGCGCACATCGCGCTCGTCGAAGATGAAACGTTGGGTGAAATCTTTTTCTGGCAAGTCGCTCATGGTTGTCTGGCTATCTGAAAATGATGACAAAATAATGAAAGGGAATTAGTAATCCCATCGCAGAGCGCCTTCAGGCGCTCGTTTCCCTTATAGGAGATAGAGGTATCTTATGGATAATCGACCACTGTTCCAAGCAAGGTGGTCCTGGGGACCGCTGGCAGCCTGCACGCTGCTGCCGATCGCTCTACTGTGTTTCTGGTTATGGCCTTTTGGCCAGATCCTGTGCCTGACTTTCGACGAGTGGCTGTTCCGCAGCCTCAATGCACCGTTGGCTGACAACACCACCTGGCGCTATATCTGGACCGTGGGCAGCATGCGCCCGTTCGACATCGTGGTCGGCCTGATCCTGCTGGCACTGCTGATCCGCGGTGATTGGGTATTCAAGGCAGCGCAGGTTCGCCAGGCGTTTTTCGGCTTTCTGGTCACGCTGCTTCTCTTAGTGGTGATTCGCGCGCTGTTTTCCAAGTGGGTGGATGCCGCGGGCTGGCAACACAAGAGCCCCTCGATGATGTTCGACGACGTGGTGCACCTGAGCGACTACTACCCCCACCTGGAAGCCAAGTGGGAGCTGAAGGACCGCTCCAGCAAGAGTTTCCCCGGCGACCACGCCTCGGTGTTGTTGATCTGGGCATTGTTCATGAGCGTGTTCAGCCGCCGCCTGATGCAGTTCGTGGTGATCTGGGCGCTGGCGGTGCTGTTCATGCTGCCGCGCCTGGTGGCCGGCGCGCACTGGGGGCAAGATGACTACATCGGCGGGTTGCTGATGGCAGTGCTGGCGTTGGGCTGGAGCTATTACACGCCGTTAGCGGCCAAGGGTAGCGCGGCACTGATGCGCTGGACGGCGCCGTTGTTCTCGATTGCTGCGAAATTGCCGTTGGTCGGGCGGTTGGCGGTAGTCCGCTAGACCCCTGGGGGCTGCTGCGCAGCCCATCGCGACACGAGGCCGCTCCTACAGCACCGCCTGCACCCTTGTAGAAGCGGCCTCGGCTATTCGAAGTTCCCATGCAGCTGGTGAATCTGCCGCCGCTGCTTCTTGTTCGGCCGGCCATCGGTAGTTACCCCCGTCGCCCCTGCCTTGCGCATTTCGGCTGCCTGCTCCCTGCGCCGCACACTCTCTTCGGTTTCTTCGTACAGCGTCTGCGCCTCGGGCGCCCCACGCCGCACCACCGACAACGCCTTCACCACCACGGTGCGCTCATCGAAGCCGGTACGCAGCACGAATTCGTCGCCCACGCGCGGCTCCTTGCCCGGCTTGCAACGCTCGCCCCGGCAATGCACCTTGCCGCTCTCGATCGCGGCCTTGGCCAACGCCCGCGTCTTGTAGAAACGAGCCGCCCACAGCCATTTGTCCAGGCGCACCTTATCGTCGTCTTCGGCTTTTTGTGCCATTGCGTTACCTCGGATTCTGTCTTTCATCGAACTGTACTACCTTCACTTACGGATGCAAAAAGTCCCCGCCGTGCTTACAGTTCACCACCTCATTCGCAGGGTGTGCTTAGTGAAGACATTTGACCATTTGACTGTGATCGGCCTGCGTGAGTGGGTCGCCTTGCCCGACCTCGGTGTGGCCGGGCTGCGCGCCAAGATCGACACCGGCGCCAGTACCTCCAGCCTGCACGCCACCGATATCGAACCCTTCGAGCGTAATGGCCAACCCTGGGTGCGCTTCACCGCCCACCTGGGCACGGTAGTGCAGTTGCGCCATCGACGCTGCGAAGCACCTTTGGTGAACAGAAAGATCATCCGCAGCTCTAACGGGCATGCCCAGACCCGTTATGTCATTCGCACGCCACTGGCGTTGGGTGACCGTGTGTGGGAGGTCGAATTCACCCTGGCCTGCCGCAAGAGCATGCGCTACCGCCTGCTGCTCGGCTCGAAGGCCCTGGTGCAGGGCCAACTGGTGGTCAACCCAGGCGTAAAGTACGTGCAAGACAAACCGGCCTTCCCGGCCACCCTTTCCCCTGTCACAGGTGCTGCATGAAGATCGCTGTGCTGTCGCGCAATCCGCGTCTGTATTCCACCCGCCGCCTGGTCGAAGCCGGTACTCAGCGTGGCCACGAAATGGTGGTGATCGATACCTTGCGGGCCTACATGAACATTGCCAGCCACAAGCCGCAGATCCACTACCGCGGCAAGCCGCTGGAAGGTTTCGATGCCGTGATCCCGCGTATTGGCGCCTCGGTAACCTTCTACGGCTGTGCGGTGCTGCGCCAGTTCGAAATGATGGGCGTGTACCCGCTCAACGAGTCGGTGGCTATCGCCCGCTCGCGCGACAAGTTGCGCTCGCTGCAGCTGTTGTCACGGCGCGGTATTGGCCTGCCGATCACCGGTTTCGCCCACTCGCCCGACGATATTCCCGACCTGATCCGCATGGTCAACGGTGCCCCCCTGGTGATCAAGGTGCTGGAAGGCACGCAGGGTATCGGCGTGGTGCTGTGCGAAACCCCGCAGGCAGCCGAGTCGGTGATCGAGGCGTTCATGGGCCTGAAGCAGAACATCATGGTGCAGGAGTACATCAAGGAGGCCGGCGGTGCGGACATCCGCTGCTTCGTGGTGGGGGACAAAGTGATTGCCTCGATGAAGCGCCAGGCCAAGCCCGGTGAGTTTCGCTCCAATCTGCACCGTGGCGGGGTCGCCAGCCTGATCAAGATCACCCCCGAAGAGCGCATCACCGCGATTCGCGCAGCCAAGGTGATGGGTTTGAGTGTCGCGGGCGTGGATATCCTGCGCTCCAACCATGGGCCGTTGGTGATGGAGGTGAACTCATCGCCAGGCCTGGAAGGCATTGAAGTGACCACTGGCAAGAACGTGGCCGGGATGATCATCGAGCACCTGGAGAAGAATGGCGGGCCGAATCAGACCCGGACCAAAGGGAAAGGCTGATTCACCCGGCCCTAGCGCCGACAAGCCCACAGGTACTGCACAGTTTTCAGACCTTGTGCATGACCTGTGGGGGCTGGCTTGCCGGCGACAGGGCCGGCACAGCCAACAAAACTCAAACGGCGTTACGCGGCAACAACAGCCCCAACGGCAACCGCACCCGCGCCTCGATACCGCCCCCGGACCGGTTGCGTAGCTCGACATTGCCGCCATGCTGCGCCGCAATACGCTTGACGATGGCCAACCCCAACCCGGTCCCCTTGCCACCCCGCGCCCGGTCACCCCGGATGAACGGGTTGAAGATGGTTTCCAGCTCCGACTCGTCAATACCGGTACCGCGGTCCAGCACGCTCAGCACCACGTACGGCGCACTTTCGTCACCCGAGACATAGGCTGCCACCTCGACCCCTTTGCCTGCGTGGTGCAAGGCGTTGCCGATCAGGTTGCCCAACATGCGCTTGAGCGACACGCGGCGCAGCGGGAACGGCGGGATCGGCTCCAGGCACAGGCGCACACGTTCTTCCGGCTGGTTGTAGGGGGCGACCACCTCACGCACCAGGTCCGCCAGGTCGACCTCTTCGACCGGCTCGTCCCGGCCATCACGGATAAACGCCAGGAACTGGTCGAGAATCGCGTCCATGTCTTCGATATCACGGACCATATCGTCGCTCAGGTCGTTGTCGCTGTTGAGCAACGACAACGACAAACGCAGGCGCGTGAGCGGTGTACGCAAGTCATGCGAAACCCCGGCCAGCATCAGCTCGCGTTCACGCCCAGCCTGCTCGACGTCTTCGGCCATCTGGTTGAAGGCCCTGTACACCTCGGTCATCTCGCTGGGGGTGTCGCTGATCGGCAACCGCACGCTGCGCCCCTGGCCCAACTGGCGGGCGGCGAACACCAGACGCTTGAGCGGCTGGTTCAGCTGCCGCACGAAGATCCACGCCGAAGCGGTGGACAACAGGCCAATGGCCAGGAACCAGCCCAGCACGTTCCAGATTTTCTGCCCGCGTAGCGGGTGCGGGTACAACGGCACCTTCAACCAGCCCGGGCCCAGGCTCGGCGCATTTACCCACAGCGCCGGCGGCGCATGGATGCGCAGGCGTACTTCGGTGTCCTCGCCCAGCTCGGCCTGCATCTGGCGTTGGTAGATTTCGCTGTAGGGCCAATGCTGCTCGCCTTCGGGCACGCCCGAGCCGGTCACACGAATGAGGCCTGCCGCCTCGGCGATCTTGTCGCGGTTTTCTTCGTCGGCAGCCCAATACGCGCGCAAAGTCAGCGCCACACCGTGGCTGTACTGCCGGTCGACCAGTACGTCCTCGTTCATCAGCAGGTAGACCAGGGTCAGGGCCTTGGAGAACAGGACAACGATCAACACCAGCCACAGGGTGCGGGCGAAGAAGCTTTGCGGAAACCAGAGCGGTGTTTTCATCGACGGTCAGGCATCACTTACCGGCGTTTCCGTCCGGCACGAACACGTAGCCCACGCCCCACACGGTCTGGATGTAGCGGGGCTTGGACGGGTCAGGCTCGATCATGCGCCGCAGGCGCGAAATCTGAACGTCGATGGAGCGCTCCAGGGCATCCCATTCACGGCCACGGGCCAGGTTCATCAGCTTGTCGCGGGTCAGCGGCTCGCGGGCATGCATGACCAGCGCCTTGAGCACGGCGAACTCACCGGTGGTGAGCATGTGCACTTCGTCGCCACGCTTGAGTTCGCGGGTGGCCAGCGACAACTCGTAGTCGCCGAAGGTGACCGACTCGTCTTCGCTACCCGGTGCCCCTGGCACGGTGGGTGCCTGGCGGCGCAGCACGGCCTTGACCCGGGCCATCAGCTCGTCCGGGTTGAACGGCTTGCCCAGGTAGTCATCGGCACCCAGCTCCAGGCCCTTGATGCGGCTGAGCTCGTCACCCTTGGCAGTGAGCATGATGATCGGGATCTGGTTGTTGTGCTGGCGCAGGCGCTTGCACGCCGACAGGCCGTCTTCGCCCGGCAGCATCAGGTCCAGCACCACCAGGTTGAACACCTCGCGGGACAGCAGGCGGTCCATCTGTTCGGTGTTGGGCACCGCGCGGGCTCGGTAGCCTTTGCTGGTGAAGAAACGTTCCAGCAGGCTGCTCAGCCCTGGATCGTCGTCGACGATGAGAATCTTTTCACCTTCTGCGGTGTTCGGCGTGCCGGTCATGAATAACTCCTCTGAGATCGCCGCGCATTATGGCGTAGCCATTGCAACGCGTGCCGTGAGCATTGTTAGCAGATTTTTCCCCGGGCGCCAGTTCCGACTGGCCGGGCGCCATCACCGCAAGCGGTTTGCGATGGGTATAATGCGCCGCTTTCATCCTGCGCCGCCGGGCGAAAGCCCATAGGCGACCCCCGTATTCACAAATGTCAGGTGGTTTACATGGACAGCATCAACAGCCGTATCGCCGAGGAACTGGGCGTACGCCCCCAGCAGGTCGAGGCGGCCGTGGGCCTGTTGGACGAAGGCTCGACCGTGCCTTTCATCGCCCGTTACCGCAAGGAAGTGACCGGTAGCCTGGACGACACCCAGCTGCGCCATCTGGAAGAGCGCCTGCGCTACCTGCGCGAACTCGACGAACGCCGCGCCAGCATCCTCTCCAGCATCGAGGAACAAGGCAAGCTGACCCCGGAACTGGCCCGCGAAATCAAGCTGGCCGACACCAAGACCCGCCTCGAAGACCTGTACCTGCCGTACAAGCAAAAGCGCCGCACCAAGGGCCAGATCGCCCTCGAAGCCGGCCTCGGCGAGCTGGCCGACGGCCTGTTCAACGACCCGTCACTGACCCCGGAAAGCGAAGCGGCACGCTTCGTCGATGCCGACAAGGGCGTGGCCGACGTGAAGGCCGCCCTGGAAGGCGCCAAATACATCCTCATGGAGCGCTTTGCCGAAGACGCCGCATTGCTCGACAAACTGCGCAGCTTCCTCAAGCAGGAAGCCGTGCTCAGTGCCCGCGTGGTGGCCGGCAAGGACGAGGAAGGCGCCAAGTTCCGGGACTACTTCGCCCATGACGAGCTGTTGCGCACCGCCCCTTCGCACCGCGCCCTGGCAATTTTCCGCGGGCGCAACGAGGGCGTGCTGAGCGCTTCGCTGAAAGTCGGCGAAGAACTGCCGGGTACCCTGCACCCGTGCGAACTGATGATCAGCAACCACGTCGGCATCGAGAACCGCAGCCGCCCGGCCGACAAATGGCTGGCTGAAGTGGTGCGCTGGACCTGGAAGGTCAAGCTCTACACCCACCTGGAAACCGACCTGTTCGGCGAACTGCGCGACAACGCCGAAGGCGAGGCGATCAACGTGTTCGCCCACAACCTGCACGACCTGCTGTTGGCGGCCCCGGCCGGCCCGCGCGCCACCCTGGGCTTCGACCCTGGCCTGCGCACTGGCTGCAAGATCGCCGTGGTCGACGCCACCGGCAAGCTGCTGGACCACACCACGGTCTACCCGCACGCCCCGAAAAACGACTGGGACCGGACCCTCGCCATCATGGCCGCGCTGTGCGCCAAGCACTCGGTGGAGCTGATTGCCATCGGCAACGGTACCGCCAGCCGCGAAAGCGACAAGCTGGTCGCCGAACTGGTCAAGAAATATCCAGCCCTGAAAATCACCAAGGTCATGGTTTCCGAAGCCGGCGCGTCGGTGTACTCGGCCTCGGAACTGGCCGCCCGCGAATTCCCGGACCTGGACGTATCGATCCGTGGCGCCGTATCGATTGCCCGCCGCCTGCAGGACCCGTTGGCCGAACTGGTGAAGATCGACCCGAAATCCATCGGCGTTGGCCAGTACCAGCACGACGTCTCGCAGTTGAAACTGGCCCGTGGCCTGGACGCTGTGGTCGAGGACTGCGTGAACGCCGTGGGCGTGGATGTGAATACCGCCTCGGTGGCGTTGCTGACGCGCATCTCCGGGCTTAACGCCACGCTGGCACAGAACATCGTCGCGCACCGCGACGCCAACGGCCCGTTCGCCACCCGCGCGGCGCTGAAAAAGGTCAGCCGCCTGGGCGAGAAAACCTTCGAGCAAGCTGCCGGCTTCCTGCGGGTGATGAACGGCGACAACCCGCTGGACGCCTCGGCGGTTCACCCCGAAGCCTACCCCTTGGTCCAGCGCATCGCCGCCGATACCGACCGCGACATTCGCTCGCTGATCGGCGACAGCAGCTTCCTCAAGCGCCTGGACCCCAAGCGTTTCACCGACGAAACCTTCGGCCTGCCGACCGTGACCGACATCCTGCAGGAGCTGGACAAACCCGGCCGCGACCCACGCCCGGAATTCAAGACCGCCACCTTCCAGGATGGCGTCGAAGACCTCAAGGACCTGGAGCCAGGCATGATCCTCGAAGGCGTGGTGACCAACGTCACCAACTTCGGTGCCTTCGTCGATATCGGCGTACACCAGGACGGCCTGGTGCATATCTCGGCGCTGTCGGAGAAGTTCGTCAAGGACCCGCGCGAGGCGGTCAAGGCCGGCGACGTGGTCAAGGTCAAGGTCATGGAGGTGGACATCCCACGCAAGCGCGTGGGCTTGTCGATGCGCATGAGCGACACCCCGGGCGAAAAGGTCGAAGGCAACCGCGGCGGTAACCGTGGCCCGGCAGGCAACCGCCAGCAACAGGCGCCGCGCCAACGTGAAACCGCCACCGCGGCCCCGGCCAACAACGCCATGGCCGCGCTGTTCGCCAACGCCAAGCAGCTGAAGAAGAAGTGATGGACATACCACGCGAATATGTCGAAAGCGCCTTCAGCCAGCTCCTTGGCTGCCGCCTGCAACACCTGGAGCCCGGCGTTGCCGAGGTCGCCCTGGCGCTGCAGCCGCAGTTGCGCAACCGTGGCCAGAAGCTGCACGGCGGGGCTATTTTCAGCCTGGTGGATATCGCCATGGGCCTGGCCTGTTCGGCCAACCATGGCTTTGACCAGCAAAGCGTCACCATCGAATGCAAGATCAACTACATGCGCGCCGTCAGTGACGGCGAGGTCCTGTGCACCGCCCGCGTGCTGCATGCCGGGCGGCGTACCCTGGTGGTCGACGCCGACGTAGTCCAGGGCGACAAACTGGTGGCCAAGGCGCAAGGAACCTTTGCGGTTCTCTAGCTCACCAAGCAGTATCTGCGGTATTTTCAGCAGTGCGCTGGCACTGCTGGATCCGCGTAAACCAGGCGACAACGCCAGTTCCTTTCTCCCTACCCTTGTAGACCGTTATCTCTACCCCCATATTGGGGCGACTGACGCGTGAAGGAATACATCTTGAGCGAACTCCTCAACCGCCGCCTGAGCCTGCTCGGCGCCAATCTTCCCCTGCTCAAGCAGTGCCTGCACGGTATTGAGCGCGAATGCCTGCGCGTGACCGACGAAGGTCGCCTGGCCCAGACCCCGCACCCGGATGCACTGGGGTCGGCGCTGACCAACGAGCAGATCACCACTGACTATTCCGAGTCGCTGCTGGAGTTCATCACCCCCGCGCTGGCCGACCCGGCTAAAGTGCTCGAAAGCCTCGAACAGACCCACCGTTTCGTCTACAGCAAGCTGGGCGACGAGTACCTGTGGAGCCCATCGATGCCATGCACGTTGCCGGCCGAAGAGGACATCCCGATCGCCGAGTACGGCAGCTCGAACATCGGCAAGCTCAAGCACGTCTACCGCAAAGGCCTGGCCTTGCGCTATGGCCGCACCATGCAGTGCATCGCCGGCATTCATTACAACTTCTCGCTGCCAGAGGCTCTGTGGCCTTTGCTGCGTGCTGCCGAAGGCAGCAGCGAGCCCGACCGCGACTATCAGTCATCTGCCTACATTGCGCTGATCCGCAACTTCCGCCGCTACAGCTGGTTGTTGATGTACCTGTTTGGCGCCTCGCCGGCCCTGGACAAAGGCTTCATGCGTGGCCGCCCGCACCAGCTCGAAGAGCTGGACGCCGAAACCCTGTACCTGCCCTACGCCACCAGCCTGCGCATGAGCGACCTGGGCTACCAGAGCAACGCCCAGGCGGGCCTCACGCCTTGCTACAACAACCTGGCCAGCTACACCGACAGCCTGCGCAAGGCGGTGGGCACGCCCTACCCGCCCTATGTCGAGGTCGGCACGCACGTCGACGGTGAGTGGGTACAACTGAATACCAACATCCTGCAGATCGAAAACGAGTACTACTCGAACATACGCCCCAAGCGCGTCACCTATACCGGCGAGCGGCCGATCCAGGCCCTGACTTCGCGCGGCGTGCAGTATGTGGAAGTGCGCTGCCTGGACATCAACCCGTTCCTGCCAGTGGGCATCGACCTGACCGAGGCGCGCTTCCTCGATGCATTCCTGCTGTTCTGTGCCCTGGAAGAAAGCCCGCAACTGGGCAATGCCGAGTGTGGCCAGTGCACCAGCAACTTCCTGGCCGTGGTCAAGGAAGGTCGCCGCCCGGGCCTGGAATTGCAGCGCAACGGCCAGCCGGTCAGCCTGAAGGTGTGGGCCAGCGAGCTGATCGAGCGTATTCGGCAGTTGGCCGAGCTACTGGACCAGGCCGAAGATACCGACGCCCACAGCAAGGCGCTGGATGCGCAACAGGCCAAGGTCGATGACGCCTCGCTGACGCCTTCGGCCCAGGTGCTGGCGCGCATGACCGAGCATGACGAAAGCTTCGTGCAGTTTTCGCTGCGCCAGAGCCGTATTCACGCCGAGACCTTCCGTGAACAGCCGCTGAGCCAGGAGCAGCAACAAACCTACGAGACGCTGGCCCGCGAGTCGCTGGCCAGGCAGGCCGAGCTGGAGCAGGAAGAAGTCGGTGATTTCGACCTGTTCGTGGGTGCCTATCAAGCCAGCATCCTGGCGATCAGCAACTGATGACGCGTACCGCTACCCCGCGCAAACCGCGCGCCAGCAGCCAGGCCAGGATCGAAGCGATCCTGGCGGCTGCCCGCGAACTACTGGCCGAGGTGGGGGTGGCGGCAATGTCGATCTACAGCGTGGCCGAGCGTGCGCAGATTCCGCCGTCGTCGGTCTATCACTTCTTCGCCAGCGTGCCGGCGTTGCTCGAGGCGTTGACCGCCGACGTGCACCGGGCTTTCCGTGAGGCTCTGAGGGCACCGATCGACAGCCAGGCGTTCAGTACCTGGCATGAGCTGTCACGGCTGATCGAGCAGCGCATGCTGGATATCTACAACCAGGATGCAGCAGCGCGGCAGCTGATTCTTGCCCAGCACGGGCTGAGTGAAGTGGTGCAAGCCGATCGGCAGCACGACATGGAACTGGGCGACCTGATGTACAAGTTGTTCGACCAGCATTTCCACCTGCCAGTGATGCCGCTGGATGTGGATGTGTTTGCCCTGGCCATGGAGCTCAGCGACCGGGTGTATGCGCGCTCGGTGCAGCTGCATGAGGCGATCACCCCGCGTATGGCCGAGGAAGGCAAGCGGGTATTCGAGGCGTATCTGGGGTTGTATCTGCCGCCGTTTCTAATCAAGCGTTGAAGTTGGTGGCCTCACCGCCGGCAAGCCGGCGCCCACAGGGAAAGGCACAAGGCCGAAAACCTGTGCAGTACCTGTAGGAGCGGCCTTGTGTCGCGATCGGGCTGCAAAGCAGCCCCGCGAGTTAAGCGTTACAAGGGCCACTTTCATCACAGCTTGGCAATAGACACTTCCGTCGACTTCACAAAGGCAATCACTTCACTGCCCACCTGCAGCTCCAGCTCACGCACGGAGCGGGTAGTGATCACCGAAGTGACGATGCCCGAAGCCGTCTGCACGTCGATTTCCGACAGTACCGGCCCTTCGAGGATTTCTTTCACAGTGCCTTTGAACTGGTTGCGCACGTTGATGGCTTTGATAGTCATGATTGGCTTCCTTTTGGCTTCTGGGGTTCAGTGCGCCCAACGCAGTTGCGTGGGCAGAGGGGCTACAGGATCCGGCTCGGGCGCAGCGCCCGGGGCCGACAGCACACGGTTGAGCACTTCGCTTTCCAGCGCAGCCAGGCGGTGCGAACCACGCGCCCGAGGCCGTGCCAGGTCGACAGTGAGGTCGAGCCCGACCTCGCCGTCTTCGATCAGGATCACCCGGTCAGCCACGGCAACCGCCTCGCTGACATCGTGGGTAACCAGCAGCACGGTAAAGCCGTGCTGACGCCACAGGCGTTCGATCAGTTGCTGCATCTCGATACGGGTCAGGGCATCCAGCGCGCCCAACGGCTCGTCCAGCAACAGCAGGCGCGGCTGGTGGATCAGTGCCCGGGCCAGCGCCACACGCTGCTTCTGGCCACCCGAAAGCGCTGCCGGCCACTCATTGGCACGGTCGGCCAGGCCAACCGCCTCCAGGGCATCCAGCGCTCGCGAGCGCCAGTCGCCAGACAGGCCCAGGCCCACGTTGTCGATCACCTTCTTCCAAGGCAGCAGGCGTGCGTCCTGGAACATCAGGCGGGTTTCTTCGCGCGCTTCGTCCAGCGGCGCGGCACCGGCCAGCAACTGCCCGGCAGTGGGCTGGTCGAGCCCGGCCAGCAAACGCAGCAAGGTGCTCTTGCCGCAGCCGCTGCGGCCGACAATGGCCACGAACTGGCCCGCCGGAATGTGCAGGTCGATACCCTTCAATACTTCGCGCTGGCCAAAGGCCTTGCGCAAGCCGTTGGCGGCCAGCGGTATGCCACGCAGCAGGCGTGGCGGCTGTTCCTTGAGCACGGTCATGCGCCCTCCTTCTTCGCCACTTGATAGGCTGGGTGCCAGCGCAACCACACACGCTCCAGGCCACGGGCGGCCAGGTCGGCGAGCTTGCCGAGCACGGCGTACAAAACGATGGCCAGCACCACCACGTCGGTCTGCAGGAATTCACGGGCGTTCATGGCCAGGTAGCCGATGCCCGCGTTGGCCGAGATGGTTTCGGCAACGATCAGGGTCAGCCACATGAAGCCCAGGGCAAAGCGCACGCCCACCAGGATCGACGGCAGCGCCCCCGGCAGGATCACCTGGCGGAACAGGCTGAAGCCGGACAACCCATAACTGCGGGCCATTTCCACCAGCGCCGGGTCCACATTGCGAATGCCGTGGTAGGTGTTCAGGTAGATCGGGAACAACGTGCCCAGCGCGACCAGGAAGATCTTCGCCGACTCATCGATACCAAACCACAGGATCACCAGCGGGATCAGCGCCAGGTGCGGCACGTTGCGTATCATCTGCACCGAGCTGTCGAGCAGGCGCTCGCCCCAGTTCGAAAGGCCCGTGATGAAGCCAAGCACCAGGCCGATGCTGCCGCCGATGACGAAGCCCAGCCCGGCACGCCAGCCACTGATGGCCAGGTGGGTCCAGATATCACCGCTACGCACCAGCTCGACGCCAGCACTGACCACGGCGCCAGGCGCCGGCAAGATGCGCGTCGACAGCCAGCCAGCACTGACCGCCAGCTGCCAGGCGGCCAGCAGCAGCACCGGCAGCGCCCATGGCGCCAGCCGCTGGGCAAGGTTGTTGGAAGTTGCACGACTCATGGCCTGGCCCTCAGCTCTGCGCGACGGACTTGGGCAGGATGTCGTTGGCTACCATCTCGCCGAACGGGCTCACGTAGCCACCCGCCTTGGGTTGTTCCGGGCGGTTCACGTCAATGTGCGGGAACAGCAGCTCGGCCACTCGGTACGACTCTTCCAGGTGCGGGTAGCCGGAGAAGATGAAGGTATCGATGCCCAGCTCGGCGTACTCTTTGACCCGCGCGGCCACGGTCGGGCCATCACCGACCAGCGCGGTACCCGCACCGCCACGCACCAGGCCAACACCCGCCCACAGGTTGGGGCTGACTTCCAGGTTGTCGCGGTTACCGCCGTGCAGGGCGGCCATGCGCTGCTGGCCCACCGAGTCGAAGCGCGCCAGCGAGGCCTGCGCACGGGCAATGGTGTCATCGTCCAAGTGCGAAATCAGGCGGTCGGCGGCGGCCCAGGCTTCTTCGTTGGTTTCGCGCACGATCACGTGCAGGCGGATACCGAAACGTACTTCGCGGCCTTGAGCAGCGGCCTTTTTGCGCACTTGGGCGATCTTCTCGGCCACGGCTGCCGGTGGCTCACCCCACGTCAGGTACAACTCGACCTGTTCAGCCGCCAGGTCTTGGGCAGCTTCTGAAGAACCGCCGAAATACAGCGGCGGGCGAGGCTGCTGAATCGGCGGATAGAGCAGCTTGGCGCCCTTCACCTGAATGTGCTTGCCGTCATAATCGACGTTTTCGCCTTCCAGCACCTTGCGCCAGATACGGGTGAACTCGACCGACGCCTCGTAGCGCTGCTGGTGGTTCAGGTGCAGGCCGTCACCGGCCAGCTCGTCCGGGTCGCCACCGGTGACCAGGTTGAACAGCGCCCGGCCGTTGGACAGGCGATCGAGGGTGGCTGCCTGCCGAGCAGCCACGGTTGGCGAGATGATGCCGGGGCGCAGGGCCACCAGAAACTTCAGGCGCTGGGTCACGGGGATCAGCGAGGCCGCGACCAGCCAGGAGTCCTCGCAGGAGCGCCCGGTCGGGATCAATACCCCACCAAAACCAAGCCGGTCGGCAGCTTGCGCGATCTGTTGCAGGTAGCCGTGGTCGACCGCGCGGGCGCCATCGGCAGTGCCCAGGTACTTGCCGTCACCGTGGGTGGGCAGGAACCAGAAAATGTTCAGACTCATTGGAGTTGTCTCCTCAAGGGGGGGACGAGCCGGGGCGGTGCCCCGGCATGGGCGCATCATTCAAGGCGCGCTAGCGACCTTGGCCGGGGGTGTCCAGATCACATCCTTGATGCTCAACGGCTTGGGTATCAGCTTGAGCGCCTGGAAGGTGTCGGCGATCTTCTGCTGCGCCGCCACTACCTGCGGGGTGAGGGGCGCGGCGCCGTAGCCTTGGCGTTTGACCGAGGTAAGTGTGATGTCGGCAGGCAAGCCGAGCAGCGGCGCCACCTGGTCGGTGACTTCCTGCGGGTTGGCCTGCGACCACTCGCCCACGGCGCGCACTTGCTCGATAACGGTGTTGATCACCGCTGGGTGCTCGGTCGCGTAGTTGCGGGTAGCGAGATAGAACTGATGGTTGTCGACCAGGCCCTTGCCGTCACGCAGGGTGCGCGCCTGCAGCTGTTGCTCGGCGGCGGCCTGGTACGGGTCCCAGATCACCCAGGCGTCGACACTGCCGCGCTCGAAGGCTGCTCGGGCGTCGGCCGGCGGCAGGTAAACCGGCTGGATGTCGCTGTACTGCAGGCCCGCGTCTTGGAGTGCACGCACCAGCAGGTAGTGCACATTGGAGCCTTTGTTGAGGGCGACTTTCTTGCCTTTGAGGTCCTTCACCGACTGTACCGGCGAACCCTTGGGCACGAGAATCGCTTCGCTGTGCGGCGCGGGCGGTTCGTAGGCCACATAGAGCAGGTCGGCGCCGGCGGCCTGGGCGAATACCGGTGGTGTTTCACCGGTGACGCCAAAATCGATCGAGCCGACGTTCAGCCCTTCAAGCAGCTGCGGGCCGCCGGGAAACTCGGTCCACTGCACCTGTACGCCCTGCTCGGCCAGGCGCTTCTCCAGCGTGCCCTTGGCCTTGAGCAGCACCAGGGTGCCGTATTTCTGATAACCGATCCGCAGGCTCTCGGCCTGGGCTTGGGTGATAGCGCCGAAGGACACAGCCGCCGCGAACAGGGCGACCAGACCGCGACGCAAGAAGACTGTGCGCATGGCGCTCTCCTGTGCGATAGGGTTCGGGTTGCACCTGCTTGCCTCGTTGGCGGGCGAGTAAGGTGGTGAAGCGGATAAAACCGGTCAGATGCTCCAGCGAGCACTGAGCAGGCGTTCGTTCAGTACACCGGGGGCCACGGGGCGCGGCCGACGGGCCAGGGCAACGTGGAAGGTTTCCAGCGAGTCCTGCAGGCGTTCTTCCAGCGCGGGTAGCAGTTGCGCGGGCTTGCTGCCCTCTGCGTAAGCGACTTGGCTGTCGTCAGCGAAGATCCCTTGCAGGGTCTCTTGCGCCTTGAGTGCAGATAGCACGGGCTTGAGTGCGTAATCCACCGCCAGCATGTGGGCGATGCTGCCGCCGGTGGCGATCGGCAACACGATCTTGTGTGCCAAAGCGCGCTCGGGCAGCAGGTCGAGCAAGGTTTTAAGAGCACCGGCAAACGATGCCTTGTACACCGGTGTGGCGACGATCAGGCCATCGGCCTGGGCCACCAGTTGCTGGAAGTGCTGTACCTGCGGGCTGTCGAAACGGGCATGCAGCAGGTCTTCGGCGGGGAAGTCACGTACCTGGAACGTCACCACTTCGACGCCGCGATGCTGCAGCCACTGGCGCGAACGCTCCAGCAGCACGCCGGAGCGTGAACGTGGACTTGGGCTACCACCGATTGAGACGACCAACATTGCAGCGCTTCCTTGTGTTCTGTTGGGGGTGACATTAGCAGTCGTTTTATATATCTAGAAATCCTATTTTTTCATTTGTTTATTCCATTTTGGTTTAAAGCTTCAAGCTACAAGCTACAAGCCGCAAGCTGACCTGCTCTTGCTCTTGCTCTTGCTTTTGCTTCTGCTTGCAGCTTGCAGCTTGCAGCTTGCAGCTTGCAGCTCGCAGCTAAAAAAAGGGCCGTCGAAACGGCCCGAAAATCCCTGTGAGGCTAAGAGCGATGCAACGAGGAATGCGTTAACGATTGGGCTGGGGGGTCAGGCGCAGATAGGGTTTGACGGCCCGGTACCCTTTGGGGAAGCGCTGCTTGATCTCTTCTTCGTCCTTGAGCGAAGGCACGATCACCACGTCGTCGCCGTCTTGCCAGTTACCTGGCGTGGCCACTTTGTGGTTGTCAGTCAGCTGCAGCGAGTCGATCACCCGCAGGATTTCATTGAAATTGCGCCCGGTACTGGCGGGGTAGGTGATGGTCAGCCGCACCTTCTTGTTCGGGTCGATCACGAACAGCGAGCGCACGGTCAGGGTGTCGCTGGCGTTCGGATGGATCAGGTCGTAAAGGTCTGAAACCTTACGGTCGGCGTCGGCGATGATCGGGAAATTGACCACGGTGTTCTGGGTTTCGTTGATGTCGGCGATCCATTTGTGGTGCGAATCGACCGGGTCGACCGACAAGGCAATGGCCTTGACTCCGCGTTTGGCGAATTCGTCCTTGAGCTTGGCAGTCAGGCCCAGCTCAGTGGTGCATACCGGGGTGAAGTCAGCCGGGTGGGAGAACAGCACCCCCCAGCTGTTACCCAGCCACTCGTGGAAACGGATCTTGCCTTCGCTGGAATCCTGTTCGAAATCGGGGGCGATATCGCCGAGTTTTAGGCTCATGGGCTGCGGCTCCTGGGCTGGGTTGTGGTCAGCGTGTGAATGAACTTTGCCTGCAATGATTTAAAAACAAAAAGAATAAATAACAATTTATTTATAACCATAAAGCATACAAAGTTTCTGACGTAAAAAAGCCTCGCACTAGGCGAGGCTCTTTGGTGTCGCTACGGCTTACAGGAAGCTGTAAGTGTAGTTCACGATGAAGCGAGTCTGGTCCTGGTCCGCGCTGGCTTCGTTGCTGCCACCGCGGTACACACCCTGGCGCAGGCTGAAGCCCAGGCCTTTGAGGGTACCTTGCTGAATGGTGTAGTCGACGCGGGCGTCACGTTCCCATTCGTTGTAGGTGCCGTGGCCGCTCTTGTAGCGAATGTCGTCACCGCGCAGGTAGGAAACCGAAGCCTTCAGGCCCGGAACGCCAAGCGAGGCGAAATCATACGAGTACTGGCCGAAGTTGGTGTTCTCACCGGCACGGGCGAACTGGTTGATCATGCTGTCGGTGAACAGGTAGAAGCTGGAACCGGCAGCGCCTTCAGGGCGACCGTTACCGTCAACCACGTTGCCCTGGTTCAGCCAGACGAAACCGCCGTCGTCGCTGACTTGCTGACGACCGAGCATCAGCGCGTGGCCACCCAGGGTGTAAGTGAACATGGCGGTCCAGGTCTTGTTGTCGACCTTGCCAGTGTTCTTGGCGTAGCCACCGTTGTTGCTGAAGTTGTAGCCACCGCCGTGACCGTTGTTGCCGTCACTGCTGCTGTCGAAGTAGCGCAGGTCGGTCTTGAACGACTGGTCGTCGGCGATCTTGAAGACGTGGGTGGCACCCAGGAAGTGCTGCTTGTAGAAGTCTTCCAGGTTCGAGTAGTAGTACTGCAGGGTCAGGTCTGGAGTGAGCTTGTAGTCCAGGCCGCCGTAGCGGAACTTGTTGCTGTCGGCAGTGGCGCCAGCGACCGACAGGCCGGTACGGTTGCTCGACGCACGACCCATGGCGTGGGTCAGCTGACCGGCGTTGATGGTCAGGTTGTCGATTTCCTTCGACTGGATGGTGCCACCCTCGAAGGTTTGCGGCAGCAGACGCCCGTCGTTGGAGACCAGGATCGGCAGGTTTGGCGCCAGGGCGCTACCGAAGTGCACTTCGGTCTTGGAGAAGCGAGCCTTGGCGTTGGCGCCAAAACGTGCCCACTGGCTAGCGGCCGAGCCGTCCGAGTCGCTTGGGAAGAAGCTGCTATTGTCAGGGTGTTTGCCACGGCCACCGTCCAGGTGGATACCCCACAAGGCCTGGGCATCGACACCAAAACCAACGGTGCCTTCAGTGAAACCAGAGATGTAATCGAGCTTGAAGCCCTGACCCGACTCGCGGTTGTCAGCACCGCCATCGCGGTTGTCGTTGTTGAAATACATGGTGCGCGAGCTGAGGGACAGCTTGCTGTCTTCCACGAAACCGGCAGCGCCTGCTGTTTGGGCGAAAACCCCCAGTGCCACGGCCACGGCCAGGCTGGACTTGTACATGTTGTGCTCCTCTACGTTCTAATTTTTGTGTATCTCTGGCGGCAGGGTCTTGTGCCCCGCTCACCGTGGATTGGCGATTTAGTCCCAAAGTGTGACTGGTAAGTCAAACGTTTCTAAACGTTTCTCGACTTTGGTCTAAGGCGCCACCTGCGCTACAGGATAATGACAATCCTATAAATCCAAAATGACCGTTTTGTGAATTTCTAAGATTTTTAGGGAATATGTAACGAACCTTTGCAACCAATCGTTGTAGCTCTGCGGGTTATAATAGCATTTAGCTATTTGCAAACGTTTGCTAATAACCTAATTCCTTAAAGTTCTATACGGACGGAGAAGCCTAGCAGGCTGATCTGATTTCGCCATTGACCCAGGTTATGGCCCTTCGCAGGCTTTGTAGGAGCGGCCTTGTGTCGCGATGGGGCGCGA
>NZ_DKJF01000088.1:0-32519 GCF_002454615.1 Pseudomonas sp. UBA6699 | reverse complement strand
TGATGCAATCCCTGTGGGAGCTGGCTTGCCTGCGATGGGCTGCGCAGCAGCCCCGATCAGTGTGGCATCACCCTCAAGTAAGCAGCATCAGGCACCAAGAGCGGCCATAGGGTGCGAAAGCATGACCGCCAGCCTCAGGCCAACGCCCGCTGCACCTCGCCAACCGTGCTCGCCAGGCTGCTCAGGTGCAGGCTCAGTACCCGCTCGACCGGCGCCTGGTCCAACGGCCAGTGCAAGGCGATGCTCCCGGCCAGGCGGCCTTCGGCATGCACTGGCAAGGCAATGGCGCGAATCAGGTGCGGCAGGCGTACCGGGTACTCCCAGTGGCCCTCGGTGCGCTGGCCGAAACCTTTGTGTGCCTCTTTCTCGATATCGCGCAGCAACGCATCGTCCCGCAGCCGCGCATCGGCCGCCAGGCGTTGTACCTCCTCCAGCCCCAGCTCACCCAGGCAGGCACGGCCCATCGCCGAATGGAACAGGCTGGCATGATGGCCGACGATCTGGCAGGTATGCGGGTAACGCTTGCGCAGGATCTGCGGAATGGCGCTTTCCATGACCTCCAGCCGCTGACCATCGAAACACGACAGGTCCACTACCAACCCGGTACGTTCGCTCAACTCCAGCAGCATCGGCGCGGCGCGTTCCACCAGGCGCCGCTTGAAGCGCAACTGGCGGTCACCGTACAAGCGCCGCGAGCACAGCCGATAGCGCCGGTCGCTGAGGCCGCGATAAACCCAGCCCTGCACCTGCAAGGTAGCAAGCATGCGCGACACCGTGGCCTTGGGCAGTGTGGTCAGGTAATGCAGTTCTTCAAGGCCCAGTGCCTGGTGCTCGCCCAGCAGGTCGACGATGGCCAGCGCCCGCTCCACCGAACGCACGCCGCCACCTTCTGCCGTGATGCCCATGGGGATGACCTCCTGGTTGCCAGAGGGTCAGCATAGCCAGCAAAAAGCGCGCCTGGCCAGCACCTCATGGCGCCTGCAGGCTGGGCGGCGGGCAACGTTGCACCCAGCCGGTGAGTTGTTCATGGGCATAGGCCAACTGCAACACGGCATGGTCTGCCTGGGCCGGGCCAATGATCTGCAAGCCCATGGGCAAGCCGCCAGGGTTGAAACCGATCGGCACGCTCATGCTCGGCAAGCCGGCCAGGGTCGGCCCGATCACCACTTCCATCCAGCGGTGGTAGGTGTCCATGGGCCGCCCGCCTACCCGCTGCGGCCATGGCAGGCCCGCATCGAAAGGGAACACCTGGGCCGATGGCAGCAGCAGGAAATCGTAATGCTCGAACAGCTCAGCCATGGCGCGGTACCAGTCACTACGGTCCAGCGAAGCCTGGTACAGCGCAGCAGCACTCAACTGCAAGCCGCCTTCCACCTCCCACTGTGCTTCGGGCTTGAGCAGTGTGCGCCGGGCCGGGTCGGCATAGGCTGCGCTGAGGCTGCCATGCACCAGGAAGTGGCGGTGCGTGAGCCAGCACTGCCACAAGCGAGCCAGGTCGAATGCCGGTTGGCAGGCCTCGACCCGGCAGCCCAGCTCGGCGAAGTCGGCCAAGGCCGATTCGCACAGGCTCATCACCCCGTCATCCATCGGCAGGTAGCCGTTGTAGTCCCCCAGCCAGCCCACCCGTACGCCGCGCAGATCGCGCTGCAAGCCGGCAGCGAAATCGCGCCGGCCTTCGCTCAGCGCCAGCGGTGCCCGTGCATCTGCCCCGGCCTGAACCGACAACAGCCGGGCCACATCGGTCACGCTGCGGCCCATCGGCCCCTCGGTGGCCAACTGCTGTACGAACAATTCCGGCGCCGGGCCGTGGGGCACGCGCCCCTGCGATGGGCGCAGGCCGAACACGTTGTTGAACGCCGCCGGGTTGCGCAAAGAGCCCATCATGTCGCTGCCGTCGGCCACCGGCAGCAGGCGCATGGCCAGTGCCGCCGCCGCGCCACCGCTGCTGCCCCCCGCCACCCGTGTCGGGTCGTAGGCATTGGTGGTAGTGCCGAACAAGGTGTTGTAGCTCTGCGACCCCAGGCCGAACTCGGGCACGTTGCTTTTGCCCACGATCAAGGCGCCACTTGCGCGCACCCGCGCCACACTGATCGCATCGTGTTGGGGAACCTGGTCGGCGAACAGCGGCGAACCCAGTGTGGTCCGCAGCCCGGCCGTGGCGGCCAGGTCCTTGATGGCCTGGGGCATGCCATGCATCCAGCCGCGTGAATGGCCGCGGGCCAGTTCGCGGTCCCGTTGGTCGGCCTCGGCCAGCAGCGCCGCGGCCGGGCGCAACGAGACCAGCGCATTGACCCGTGGGTTGCAGCGCTCGATGTGCACCAGGTAGGCCTGCATCACCTCGCGACACGACAGCTGGCGGGCGTGTATGGCCTGGGACAAGGCTTCGGCGCCGAGGGCGACAATGGGGTCGATGACAAGTGGCTTCACGGTTTCACTCCAAGGTTGAAGGCAGCCCGGTTGCCCGCCCGGGGTGCGTCTTTCAGGCAGTAGGTAGCCAACAAGGTCAGCAGGCAGGCAAACAGTACATAGAACGATGGCGCCACCGGGGTTCCCAGCGCCTGGGTCAGCCAGGTCACGATCAATGGGGCAAAGCCACCGAATACCATGACCGCCACGTTATAGGCCACCGACACGCCGGTGGAACGCACCTCGACCGGGAACTGCTCGGCCAGGGCAGTCGGCGCCGGGCCGAAGAAACCGCCGATGGCCGTGCACAGCAGCAACTGCATGACCAGCAGGCGCTCCAGGGATGGCGCCGCGGCGACCCAGACATATAGCGGGTAGACCATCACGAAGAACGCCAGGGTGAAGGCCATCAGCACCGGCCGCCGCCCAAAACGGTCCGACAGCGCCCCGGCCAGTGGAATGACCACCGTCATCAGGCCCACAGCGAGCATCTGCACCAGCAGCACCTGGTCCAACGGCAGGCCCAGGCTTTTGTGGGCAAACGTCGGCATGTTCACCAGCACCACATAGAACGACACTGTGGCGCCAGAAGCCAGGCCCATGGCCACCAGCAGGCTGCGCCAGTGTTCACGCAGCACCTGCGGCAGGCTGGGCGCGCGGCCCTTGGCCTGGCGGCGGGCCTCGATGAACGCCTCAGGCTCTTCCATGTGCTTGCGAATCCACAGCCCTACCGGGCCGATCAGCAGGCCCAGCACGAACGGGATACGCCAGCCCCAGCTGTCCAGCGCCGCAGGCGAGCACAGGTGGGTAACCAATGCCACCATCGCCGCACCGCCGAACACCCCCAGGCATTGCCCCACCAGTTGCCAGGAGCCGTACAGGCCCTTGCGGTGGGCCGGGGCACTCTCTACCAGGAAGGCCGTGGCGCTGGCGTACTCACCACCCGTGGCAAAGCCCTGCAGCATGCGCGCCACCACGATCAACAGCGGCGCGGCCATGCCAATGGCCAGGTAATCGGGGGCAAAGGCGATCATGGCGATCGACACGGTCATCAGGCGGATGATCAGTTGCATCGCCGCCTTGCGCCCCTTGCGGTCGGCGTACATGCCCAGCAACACACCGCCCACCGGGCGCATGAAAAAGCCGACACCGAAGGTGGCGAGGGCCATCAGCAGCGAGGCGTATTCATCGTCGGAGGGGAAGAATTGCCGGGCAATGATGCTGGCCAGAAAGCCGTACACGATAAAGTCATACCACTCCAGGGCGTTGCCGATGACGGCAGCCACCACTTGCCGGGTACGCGACACGCTATTACTCGAAGTCTGCATAGGGAGCACTCCACACGGTGTTTGGGTGATCGCCCGGGCACGGTCGCAGCCGGGTTCCAGCGGCAGTCGGTAAAAACGGCAGGATCAGGCAGGTGCTAGCCAGCGCTCTGCCAGTGCGCCCCAGTAGGCAGCGCCGGTCAGCAGGATGTCGTCGTTGAAGTCGTAGCCGGGGTTGTGCACCATCGGCCCCGCGACGCCGTTGCCGATGAACAGGTAGGCCCCCGGGCAGCGTTGCAGCATCCAGGCAAAATCCTCACTGCCCATCAGCTTGCGGGTGTTGGTATCCACCGCGTCGGCGCCCAGCAACTCCACGGCTACCTGGGTGGCGAAGGCGTTTTCTGCCGGGTGGTTGATCAGCACGGGGTACGCCGGGCGGTGCTCGATGCTGGCGCGGCAGCCGAAGCTTTCAGCCTGGTGGGTGATGATCGCCCGCACCCGCTGCAGGGTCTGCGCCCGTACTTCAGCATCCAGCGCCCGCAGGCTCAGGCGCAGCAGTGCCTGTTGCGGGATCACATTGGCCGCTTCGCCAGCCTGCAGGGCCCCCACCGTCACCACCGCTGCCTCCTGGGCATCGATATTGCGCGCCACCACCGTTTGCAATGCCATCACCACACTGGCGGCGGCGACCAGCGGGTCGACGGTCAGGTGCGGCATGGAGCCGTGGCCCCCCACGCCGTCCAGGGTCACGGTGAGCAGATCTTGCGAAGCCATCATCGGCCCTTCCCGCAAGCCCAGCTGCCCCGCGGGCAACCCTGGCATGTTGTGCATGCCGAACAATGCATCGCAGGGAAAACGCGCCAGCAAGCCATCGGCCAGCATCGCCTCGGCACCACCCTGCCCCTCTTCTGCCGGCTGGAATATCAGCGTCAGTGTGCCGTCGAACTGCCGGGTGGCGGCCAGGTAGCGGGCGGCACCGAGCAGCATGGTGGTATGCCCATCGTGGCCGCAGGCGTGCATGCAGCCCTGGTGCTGGCTGCTGTAGGCGGCACCGGTGGCCTCATGAATGGGCAGCGCGTCCATGTCGGCACGCAAGCCGAGGCGGCGCCGGCTACTGCCATTGCGCAGCACGCCCACCACGCCGGTCTTGCCAACGCCGGTGTGCACTTCGTAGCCCCATTGTTCCAGGAGGCGGGCGACCAGCGCCGAGGTGCGGTTTTCTTCGAAGCCCAGTTCCGGGTGGGCGTGAATATCATGGCGGATCGCGTGCAGGTCGCTGGCCACCTCGTTAAGCCAGGCCAGGATGTGCTGATGTCGGCACATATGCAGTCTCCTTGTGCGGGTGGTTTCCCGTTCTTGTTGTTCGCCTTGAGGTCACGACGGGTGAGGCAGGTCGTGCTGGCTGCCAGCTAAACCCGGCCTGCCGTGGCACACAACCGAAACTGGTTTCATGCTGCGGAACAAAAGCCTGGTGCTGATGGTGCTCCCTCCGCGGCCACGCATAGAAAACCGTCGCTGGCGCATAGGTTACAGACGCGAATGATTCTCGGTCAGGCGCTACAATGCCGGCCGTTGCGTGCCCGTGCGGGGTGCGCGTTGCCGACATCGAGGAACGGGCATGGCCAGAACAACGCTGGTGGGGGTTTTCACAGGGCTGGTGGTTGCAGGCGGCATAACGCCGACGAGCGCGAGCGAACGGCTGGTGCTGGAAGACACGGTGGTGGCCAGCGACAAGCTTGAACAAGCCCGCGACCAGTTGCCTGCCAGCCTCTCGGTGATCGACGCCAGGACCCTGCAGGCCACGCCGGTGGATTCGCTGGAACAACTGGTGCGGCGCACCCCAGGGTTCACCTTCCAGCCCTTTGGCCAGTCGGGCACGCAACTGCCAGTGGTGCGCGGCCTGACCTCCAATGCCACGGCCTTCTCCAACTCGCTGCTGATGCTGGTCGACGGCGTGCCGGTGTTGCGCGGCCAAGGCTTCGACAATGACCTGGTGGGCGTCGAGCGCGTGGAGATCCTGCGCGGTCCGCAATCGGCACTGTACGGTCGCAACGCCGAGGCCGGCGTGCTCAGCGTGTTCACGCGCCAGCCGGGCGACGCCGACTACGCCCGGGTGGAAACCGGGCTGGGCAGCCGTGACAAGCGCCTGGTCAGCGCCGACCTGAGCACCGCGCTGATAGAAGGCACCCTGTATGCAGGTGCCGCTGGCCAATGGACAAGCCAGGACGGCTACCTGGACGACGACTTCGCCGGTGGCAAAACCGACGACCGCGAGCGCCAGAGCGGCCGCCTGACCCTGCGCTGGACGCCGGATGCGCTCACCGACGCGACCCTGCGCTACAGCACCCTGAAATACCGCGACCAGGCCGCCCAATGGGGCAGCCGCACGGGCCCCGACCGGGCAGTGAATTCCGGGCTGGCCGGGCGTAACCATTCCAGCGGCGACACCTGGTCGCTGGACCTGCGCCGGCAACTGGGCGGCGACCTGGAACTGCGCTCGATCACCGCACGCAGCGTGTTCGACGACCGTCTACGCCAGGACACCGACTTCCAGCCAAGCGACCTCATGCACCTGGCCCGCGACTACCACTTCGAAACCCTGAGCCAGGAACTGCGCCTAAGTGGCAGCCACGGGCAAGGCCGCTGGCTGCTGGGCGCGTACGCCGACCGTGAAGACCACGACCTGGATTACCAGCAGAAACTGCCGATGGGGCTCAGCCGTACCCAGGCCGGCCTGGGTGGCAATACCGCCGCGCTTTTCGGCCAATGGCTGCAGCCGCTGGCCGGGGCCTGGTCGTTGACCTTGGGGGGCCGCTATGAGTATGCACGTGCCTGGATCGATCCGGCAGGCAACCGCAACCAGTCCGACAGCTGGCAGCACTTCACCCCCAAGGTGGCATTGCAGTATGCGCTGAGCGACGATGCCCAGGTCTACGTCAGCTACAGCCAGGGCATGCGCGCGGGCGGCTTCAACGCCTTCGCCAGCAGCGCCGGCAACCCGGCGTACGACCCGGAGCAGGTGCGCAGCTTTGAGGTGGGCCTGAAGGGCCTGACTGCGGACCAGCGCCTGCGCTACTCCGCGGCGCTGTACCGCATGCAGGTGCGTGACATGCAGGTGCAGCAACTGGTGCAGCAGGGGCTGGTGTACATCACCAATGCGGCGGCGGCGACCTCCACCGGCCTGGACCTGGACCTGGAATACCTGCTGGGCGAACGCTGGACCCTCACTGCGGCGCTGGGGCTGAACCGCACCCGCTTCGAGCGGTTCCGCGAAGGGAGCAACGACTACGAGGATAACCGCAACCCGTTCGCCCCGGACTTCACCGGCCACCTGGGCCTGCGTTACGACGCCGATGCCGGCTGGTACGTACAGGGCGCGCTGAGTGCGGTAGGCAAGGTGTATCTGGACGCTGCCAATACGTATCGGCGCCCCGGCTACGGCCTGGTGGACCTGAGCGCTGGCTACCGCTTCGGGCAGTACACCGTCAGCACCTATGTCGACAACCTGCTGGACAAGCGCTACGACGCCCAGGGGCTGCTCAATGGCGCTGTGACCGTGTACAGCCCGCCACGCGAGGTGGGGATGAGGGTCAGCTTCGAGCTATAGCGGTGGCGCGCCGCTGCGACCCTCGCCATGGCCTGCAGCGGCGCCCTGACCGGGCTCAGCGCTTGCGCCCGAAGATCGACTTCGGTGACCGGCCAAAATAGCGGGTGAACGCCACGGTGAAGTTGTTCGGGTATTTGTACCCCACCTGCCACGCCGCCTGCGCCACCTGTTGCCCGGCCTCCAGCAAGGTCATGGCCTTGCGCATGCGCAACTCCAGCAGCATGCGTGCCGGTGTGGTGTCGAACAGGTAACGGAACCCCTCCTTGAGCTTGTGTTCGTTCATGCCCACCGCCGTGGCCAGGTAATCCACGGTCAACGGCTTGTCCAGTTGCTCGCACAACAGGTTGCGCGCCCGCTCGATACGCTGCACGTCGCTGGTACTCAAGGCCGCAGCGGTGCTGGGCGGCGGCGCCAGCAGGTTGAACTGCTCGGCCAGCAAGCTGAGGGTGTGGATATGCAGGTCCAGCCGGTGGGCCGGGTCCAGACCGCCCGGTTGCAGGTAGCGCACCAGCGCGGCGGCATGGGCTTGGGCGGCCTGGGAGCTGGGTCGGAAATCCAGGCGGTGCAACCGGCCACTGCCCAGCACTTCAGTGGCCCGTGCCTCGCCCACGTACTTGCACAGCGTCGCGTGGTCGATCACCACGCGCAGTTGCGAAGCGGTTTCATTGGCCTGGTAACGGCGCTCGCCAGGCGTGGCACGGAAGGCGGTGATGGTGGTGTGCCCCGCCTCGAACGCCAGGCTGCTGCCGTCCTGGCCGATGAAGCCGGATTTTCCCTGCAGCCCCACCGTCACCACCATCACGTGGCCGTCATGCGGCCCGCAGGTCTCCTCCACCAGCGGGCGTGTGGGGTGGTAATGCAGGCGCCCCAGCGACAGGCCTTGCTCCAGTTGCAGCAGGTCGGTGTGGCACTGCCCGTAGGCTTCGTCCAGTTGCAGGCGCAGGCGCCCGTCGGCGCTCAGCGAACGGTGCCGGGGCTGGTCCAGGCCCAGGCGGCAGGTGGCGTTGCTCGTGTTCATGAAGACATCCCTGAGGATCTGCGGCCGTCGCACCGCATAGAAACGGCTCCGGCTCGCATATTTTATGTGAATGATTCTTATTTAATATATACCACCCTTTGAGCTGATTCGGCCATGCCCCGTTTCGTTCCTTATCCGTGGGCCCGCAACGGCCACACACGCGACAACTACAGGAAGTTACCGTGACCCGACTTGCACCCCGCCCCCGCGACCCGCACCCCACCGCCACCCACCCCTTGCAAGCCTGTTGGGACCTGCAACTGGGAGGGCTGGCGGCCGACGCCTTGCAACTGGCGCTGGCACACGGCCTGTTCGATCGCCTGCAGCAATACCTCGCCCCCGCCCAGGTAGCGCAGGCCCTGGACTGGCATGCCGAGAGCGCCGACTACTTCCTCGAACTGCTGTGGAGCCTGGACCTGCTCGAACGCCATGCTCAGCGCCCGGCGCGCTACCGCAATAGCCCGCTGGCCGACTGCCACCTGCGCAGCGACGCGGTCCAGTACTGCGGCGATGCCTTGATGTTCCGCCACCGCGTGCTGCGGGAAACCGGCGCACAACTGGACGGCTACCTGCGCACGGGCATGCCGCGCCAGGCGCCGAGTACCGCCCAGCTCGACCAGGGGTGGGCCAATGCCGCGCGCTTGCAGATCGCCCAGGAACAACGAGCGGTCACCTGCGACAGCGCCTGTGCCTTGCTGGCCAGCCTGCCGGAGTACCCACGCCTGCAACGCCTGCTCGACCTCGGTGGCGGGCCGGGCCTGGTGGCCATCGCCCTGGCCCGGCAACTGCCGGCGCTCAGCGGCGTGGTCCTCGAATACCCCGAGACGGCACAGGTGGCCGCCGACAATATCGCCGCCGCCGGCCTGGGCGCCCGGCTGAGCGCGCGCGGCGCAGACCTGAACAGCGACGACATAGGCAGCGGCTACGACCTGATCTGGTGCTCGTCGGTGCTGCACTTCGTCGACGACCTGCCGGCCACCTTGCAGCGCCTGCACGCGGCGCTCGCGCCCGGTGGCCTGCTGGTGTGCTGCCAGGCTGAAGTGCCCCAGGCCCGTCAGGTCGCGGCCCAGGTGCTGCCCTACTACCTGCACATGCGCCTGCAAGGCCGCCACGTACTCGCCGAGGGCGAGCTGGCGCAGCTGCTGCGCGACAGCGGCTGGCGTGGTGTAGAGCAGGTCGATGGCGTGCGTTACCCACTAACGCCGGTAACGGCAGTCATCGCCCGCAAGGCCAAGGAGTGACACCATGACCCGCCCCCCTGTCATCGCCCTGCAACTGCTGTTCGGCTGGCTAAACCTGGCCTTGGCGGTGCCGAGCATCTACCTGATGTTCGGCCTGCCGCTGGTCATGCGCCAATACGGCTGGAGCGGGACCGAGATCGGTCTGTTCCAGCTGGCCGGGTTGCCGGCAGTGTTCAAGTTCCTCATGGCCGTGCCGGTGCAGCGGGTGCGCCTGGGGCGCTCGCCGTTGCCGCGCTGGCTGGCGTTGCTCGGTGGCGTGCTGATCGTGCTGTACGCGCTGATCGCCCGCGACAACCTCATCGAACAGCGCCTGGCGCTGTTCGCCATGACCTTCGCCATCAGCATCGTCGCCACCTGGATGGACATCCCACTCAATGCCCTGGCGGTGCAATGGCTGCCGCGCCACGAACAGGTGCGTGCCGGCAGCATCCGCGCCGCGGCCTTGTTCGTGGGTGCGATCGTGGGCGGCGGCGCGATGTTGCTGGTGCAGTCGCGCCTGGGCTGGCAGGCGCCGTTCGTGATCATGGGCGCGGCATTGGCGCTGGGGGTGCTGGCGCTGCTGCTCGTAGCCAGGCGCCTGCCGAGCGTGCCCACACCGGCAGCCATGGCACCGGGCCTGGTGGCCGATTGGGCCGGCTTTTTCGGCCAGCCGGCGGCACGCCAGTGGACCTGGTTGCTGCTCAGCGCCTTCCCGTTCATCGGGGCGGCCTGGCTGTACCTTAAACCCCTGCTGCTCGACCAGGGCATGGCCCTGGAGCAGGTGGCCTGGCTGGTGGGCATTGCCGGGGGCACGCTGGGCGCATTTGCCAGCCTGGTGGGCGGGCGCCTGATTCCGCTGCTGGGCACGGCACGGGCGATTGTCCTGTACCTGCTGGCGGCGCTGCTGGCCTTGGGGGTGCTGGGCCTGGCGGTGTGGCTGCGGCTGGGCCAGCCCTGGCTGATCGCCGGTGCATTACTGCTGGCCTTGGCCATGGGGGCGGTGTCGGCGCTGATGTTCGGCCTGACCCTGTTCTTCAGCCGCCAGCAACGCAGCGCCAGCGACTATGGCCTGCAGTCGAGCCTGTTCGTGGTCACCCGTCTGGCCGCACCGGTGCTCGCCGGCCTGCTGCTCGACCGCCTGGGCTATGGCGGCCTGTTGGCCAGCCTGGGCGCTGGCCTGGCGCTGGCGCTGGTGCTGGCGTGGCGGGTGCGCCACAGCATCGCCCGCAGCACCGACGCCCTGTTGCGCCCCCCCGGCGACGCCGCCCCAGGCACCGCTTCCATCACCCTTGAGGGCAAACCATGAAGCCACACCGCTACGGCATCTGCCTGATCAGCCGCGATCGGGCGCTACGGGCCGACGTCAGCGCCGTGCTCGACCGGCTCAACCACTGGCTGGGGCATGAGACCCCGCACGCCAGCCAGCATTGGCCCGACGCCCAGTTGCAGAGCCTGTACCGCCAGGTCGCCGGCCAGGCCGAAGCCTACCTGCGCCAACAGGCCAAGCCAGGGGCGCTGGCCCTGCAACTGCTGGCCTTCGACGACCTTGCCCAGGCCCAGGCGGCGCTGGCCACCGCCTGCCCCTGCGACCACGTGCTGCTGGACACCCGTGACCTGCAAGCGCAACCCGAGCACGACCCCTTGGGCGCCCTGCTCGACACCCAGCCCGAAGCCCGCCGCTCGCCCAGCAGCGCCGTGCTGCTGTGCGATGCGCAGCACCTGCAGCACTGGCTGACCCGCCTGGGCGGTAACCGCCTGCTGCGCGTGCCCCACGAAGACCGCGCGCTGCGCCGCGCCGACCTGCTGCGCCTGTTCGTCGACCACCTCGAGCACGCCTACTGCAACCGCTTGCTGGCACGCACCACCCTGCAATCGGCTGAGCCGGTGAGCCTGGCCCGCGACATCCAGCAGCGCATGACCCAACGCTGGGGCCAGGCCTGGGATTGCCATTTCTTTACCGGCTCCATGGTCGCCGGCCTGCTCGACTCGCTGGGCGAGCTGCTGCGGCCAACCGCCTGCGGTTTCCACAGCGCCTGCAACGAGCACGCCCTGGCCGTCAGCGCCCTGGCCGGCTGGCAGCTGTACCAACGGGCCTACGTGATCGTGATGACCTCGGGCATGCTTGACGAGATGCGCGGCACCCTGGCCAACCTCAAGCGCGCCGGTGCGCCGGGCCTGGTGGTGTGCGCCGACTCGCCGGAATCGGTCTGGTTCGCCTTCCAGGGCACCCTGGACGCCGACAACGATGGCCATCAGGTCATCGCCGCCCGCGGCCTGTGGCAGCGCTTCGTGCGCCGCCCGGATGAAGCCGCGGCCTGTGTCGAACAGGCCTTCGCTGCCCTTGACCAACGCCCGGCGCCGACCTTCCTGTTTGCCACCCAGGCGGTGCTCGAATCCCGCGCGCAGCTGGAAGGCCCGCCCCCGCCCATGCCCGCCGCCGCCACGCAGCAGGCGCTTACGGCACCGGAATTGGCGGCGCTGGAGCAGTTGCTGGAGGTAATCAACCACACGCCTTCGCGCCTGCTCTGGCAATGCGGACGGCTGGCTGCCGACGAGCGCCAGCGGGTGGTCGAACTGGCGCGCCGCGCTGGCATCGCGCTGGCCGACAGCATTGTCGCGCCCGGTAGCGTATGCGCCTATCAGGACCAGGAGCCGGTGCCCAATTACCTCGGGCCGCTGTCGATGTACGGATTCAGCCGCCGCGTGCACGCGTTTCTCGAAGGCACCGACAACGAGCCGGGCAAACCCTGGCTGATGTTCGTCAAAAGCAAGATCGACCAGTCCGCGACGCCCTACTCGGAAGGTCGCCTGCCCAGGCTGTTCCACATTGCCCAGGTCAACCACCAGCCCGGCCATATCGCGCCATTTTGCGAGCTGCCAGTGCCGCTGGCCCTGAACAGGGTGCTCGACTACCTGGAGCCGCACCTGGCCGTACCGGCCGCGCTGCTGCGCACCCGCCGAGAGCGGCTGCAAAGGTTGCAGCGCACCCGCGAAGTGCTGCCCAGCGACCAGATCGAAACCCTGCCGATGACGCCGAACTACTTCTTTCACCGCCTCGGCCAGTTGCTTGGCGAGCTGATCGAGCGCGATGGCTACCGCTACACCGGTGTCTACGACGTGGGCCGTTGCAGCCTGTCGGCCCTGCGTAACCTGCCCCGTACCGACGCCGGCTTCTCCGGTTGGTACGGCCGGGCGCTGATGGGCGATGCGCTGATGTCGCTGCCCTACATAGCCCTGAACGACGAGCGCCATGTGCTGGCGTTCATTGGCGACGGTGCCCGCGCCCTGGTGCCGGACATCGAGCAGCGCCTGGCGATGAGCCTGGCCAGCAGCGCCGATGCCGGCCAGCGCAACGTCACGGTGATGTACCTGGCCAACGGCGTGCTGTCGATGATCCAGACCTACCTGGACAAACGCTATGCCTGCCACGGCGCCAGCCAGGTCAACGTGCCGCTGGCCGAGGGGCCGCTGTGGGAAGAGCGCGCGTTCGGCCCGCTGCGTGTCTGCCGCGCCCGCCTGCTGCAGTTCTGCCCCGACACCCTGCGCCAGGCGCTGACTGCGCCGGGGCGCCTGAACTTCTTCGACGTATGGCTGGGCCACAACTCCGAGGGCGATGGCTTGAGCCTGGTCTCGGAAACCGCCTGGAGCCGCCTGAACATGGAAAACTGCTGATGAAATTCGGATTCATTGCCCACCCCACCTCCACTGGCCTGCTGCATCAGGTCAAGCTGGTGGACATGCTCGACCGCACCCTGGAAGAACAGGCCTGGGGTTACCAGGCCGAGCGCTGGCAGCAGCGCAACCTGGTGCCGTTCATCGATTTCGGGCGCATCGTCAGCGCCTGTGGCGCCGAGTGCTCGGGAATGCTGCAGTTCATGCCGCTGACCGCCGAGCAGATGCTGCGCCAGCCGCGCGCGATTGCCGAACGGGTGCTGCAGGGCGTGGCCGCGCTCAAGGCCGAAGGCGCCGAACTGGTGGGCCTGGGCGGCTTTACCGCGATCGTCGGCAACCGCGGCGTGGCGACCATGCAGCAGGCCGAGGTGGCGGTTACCACCGGCAACTCGCTGACCGCCTTCGCCGCCTACGCCAACCTGATGGACAGCCTGCGCCTGCTGGGCATCGCCGCAGCGGACGCCGAAGTGGCGGTACTCGGCTACCCCGGGTCGATCGCCCTGGCCGTGGCGCGGTTGCTGGCCGAACAGGGCTGCCGGCTGCGCCTGGTGCACCGGGGCAACGCCCAGCAGGCCCAGGCGCACCTGGAATACCTGCCCAGCCAGTACCACGCCCAGGTCACCCTGCACGACAACCTTGAAGACTGTTACGCCCAGGTGCGCTTCTATGTAGCCGCCACCTCCAGCGGCGGCCTGATCGACCCACGCCGGCTGCTGCCAGGCTCGGTGGTGCTGGATGCCGCCTTGCCCAAGGACGTGATGGACGTGCCCCACCAGCGCCGCGACATCCTGCTGGTGGACGCCGGCCTGGTCTCCGCCAGCCCCGCCGTGCACCTGGGGCTGCGCAGCCTGGGCCTGGAGCCCAAGCGCAGCCTCAATGGCTGCCTGGCCGAAACCATGATCCTGGCGCTGGAGGGCCGCGCCGAGCCATTCTCCCTGGGCCGTGAGTTGCCGGTGCACAAGGTGCTGGAGATCGGCCGCATCGCCGAGCGTCACGGCTTCAGCCCTTCGCCCATGAGCCATGACGGCGAAGTGCTCGCCAGCGAGGCCTTCGACCGCCTGCACCGCCACCACCACCCGCGCCGTGCGCTACGCGCCAGCGACGCGACCGACGAGCCCCTGGCCTTGCGCCACGAAGTGCTCAACAGCTTCGCCGAGCACATCAACCCGGTGCTGCGGGAGTTCTACCGGTTCAACCACATCGAGCGGGTGTTCAGCCAGGGCCAGGGCTGCTGGCTCACCGACCTGGACGGCCGACGCTTCCTCGACTTCGTCGCCGGCTACGGCTGCCTCAACACAGGCCACAATCACCCGGCCATCAGCCAGGCCTTGCAAGGCTACCTGCAAGCGCAATTTCCCACCTTCATCCAGTACCTCTCGGCGCCATTGCACGCCAGCCTGCTGGCCCAGCGCCTGGCGGCACTGGCACCCGGTGGGCTGAACCGGGTCTTCTTCAGCAACTCCGGAACCGAGGCGGTGGAGGCGGCGCTGAAACTGGCCCTGGCCGCCAGCGACAAGCGCAGCGTGGTCTACTGCGACAACGGCTACCACGGCAAGACCCTGGGCGCGCTGTCGGTGACCGGCCGGGCCAAGCACCGCACCCCCTTCGAGCCCCTGCTGCCGCGCTGCGACAGCCTGCCCTTCGGCGACCTGCACGCGTTGCGCAGGCGCCTGGAGCAAGGCGACGTGGCTGCCTTCATCGTCGAGCCGATCCAGGGCGAAGGCGGCGTGATCCTGCCACCGCCCGGCTACCTGGCTGGGGTTCGTGCGCTGTGCGATGAGTTCGACTGCCTGTGGATACTGGACGAGATCCAGACCGGCCTGGGCCGCACCGGCAAGCTGTTCGCTTGTGAGTGGGACAATACCGCGCCGGACATCATGGTGCTTTCCAAGTCGCTGTCCGGCGGCCTGGTGCCAATCGGTGCCACGTTGTCGCGCGACGCCGTGTGGGAACGTGCCTATGGCGATATCGACAGCTTCGCCCTGCACACCTCGACCTTCGGTGGCGGTAACTTCGCTGCCGCCGCGGCCCTGGCGGCACTGGATGTGCTGGAGCAGGACGGCCTGTGTGCCAATGCCGCCGAAGTGGGGGCGTTTCTGCAGGCCGGCTTGCAGCGCCTGGTGGACCGCTACCCGTTCCTGGTGGCGGTGCGCGGCCGCGGGCTGATGCTGGCGATCGAGTTTCACCAGGACATGCGCGGCGGCGTGCAGGCATTGGTCAAGGAACTGGCCGGGCGCATACCGGGCCAGGCCATGGCCACCTACCGCATGCTGTCGGGCGCTGCCCGCGCGCACCTGGAGGCCGCCGCCCAGGCATTGGAGCAGAACCTGGAAGACATGTTCGTGCTGCGCTTCATGACCAAGCTGTCCGAGGAACATGGCGTGCTCACCTTCGTTACCGCCAACAACAACCGGGTGATGCGTATCCAGCCGCCGCTGGTGCTCACGCGCGAGGAAGCCGAATGCTTTCTGAGCGCCTTCGCCAGCGTCTGCGAGGACTTGGCCACGTTCCAGTCGTGAGCCACGGGGGCTGCCACGCAGCCCCTTTGCGCCCTGCCACCGCCCCGCCGACAAAACCCATAGTTTTACCGCGCTTTGCCATACGAATCGGGCCGCTCGGCGGATTGAACCGGCGGCTCACACAATTGAAAATGGTTCCAGTTCGTATCTACTGAATGGAAGAAAGCGATATGACCTTACCGCCTCTGGTCGAGCCCGCAGCCGAGCTCAGCCGCGAAGAAGTGAACCGCTACAGCCGTCACCTGTTGATTCCCGACATCGGCGTACTCGGCCAGCGCCGCCTGAAGAACGCCAGGGTGATGGTGATCGGCGCCGGCGGGCTGGGCTCGCCGACCCTGCTCTACCTCGCCGCAGCCGGCATCGGCACCCTGGGCGTGATCGACTTCGACCGGGTCGACGAGTCCAACCTGCAACGCCAGGTGATTCACAGCGTCGACACCCTCGGCGAGCTCAAGGCCGAGAGCGCTCGCCAGGCCATTGCCCGCCTCAACCCGCTGGTCAAGGTGCACACCCATACCGAACGCCTTGAGGCGGACATGGCCGTGGAGCTGTTCAGCGGCTACGACCTGATCCTCGACGGCACCGACAACTTCGCCACCCGCTACCTGGTCAACGACGCCTGCATCCTGGCCGACAAGCCCTACGTATGGGGCTCGATCTTCCGCTTCGAAGGCCAGGCGTCGGTGTTCTGGGAGAATGCCCCGGGCGGTCGCGGCTTGAACTACCGCGACCTCTACCCGGAGCCACCGCCGCCGGAGCTGGCGCCTTCCTGCGCCGAAGGTGGCGTGCTCGGCGTGCTGTGCGCGGCCATCGCCTCGATCATGGCTACCGAAGCGATCAAGCTGCTGACCGGCATCGGCGAGCCACTGCTGGGCCGCCTGATGGTCTACGACGCGTTGCAGATGAGCTACCGCGAGCTGCCCTTGCGCCGTTTGCCGCAGCGCCAGCCGGTCACCGCCCTGGGCGACTACCAGGCGTTGTGCGGGCTGGACCGACCCGCTGCCAGTGATGCAGCGCCCGTGCCGCAGATCAGCGCGGTGCAGCTCAAGTCGCTGCAGGATGCCGGACGCGCGCCGGTGATCATCGACGTGCGCGAGCCGACCGAATGGGACATCGTGCGCATCGACGGCGCGGTGCTCATGCTCAAGTCTGCGCAGGTGGCGACGCAGATCGTCGAGCGCTACGGCCACGACACCGACCTGGTGATCACCTGCAAGTCGGGCATGCGCTCCAAAGCCGTGGCCGGCGACCTGCAACGGCTCGGCCACGGCAGGGTGCGTGACCTGCAAGGCGGCGTGCTGGCGTGGGTGCGCGAAGTGGAACCGGCCCTGCCGAGCTATTGAGGGCGCCCGCATGGTTCTGCGCATCACCGCTCAGGCCCTGGAACAGGTAAGGCACCTGGCCCAGGCCGCGCATCCCATCGAGGCCTGTGGGCTGATTGCCGCCGCCAGCGGCGAGCCGCTTGCACACAGGGTGGTACCGATGCGCAACCAGGCCGCCAGCCCCACCTGGTTCAGCTTCGATCCGCGCGAGCAGTTGCAGGTCTGGCGTGAGCTGGATCAGCGCGACGAAGACTGCCGGGTGATCTACCACTCGCACACCGCCAGCGAAGCCTGGCCAAGCCGCGAGGATATCGCCCTGGCCAGCGACCCCCAGGTGCATTACCTGATCGTCTCGACCTGGGGCGAGGCGCGGCACGCCGCGCGCAGCTTTCGCATCATCGACGGACGGGTGTTCGAAGAGCCCCTGTGCGTCCAGCCCTGACCCTTGCCGGCCCCCGGCACAACGTGTACCACAAGGAGAAAAGCATGTCGGTTTCCGTGATCGTCCCCACCCTGCTGCGCCCACTCACCGACGGCCAGAAGCAGGTCCAGGCCCAAGGCGATACCGTGCGCCACATCATCGAGCACCTGGACAGCCGCTACCCCGGCATCAAGGCCCGCTTGGTGAAAGACGACCAGGTGCACCGTTTCGTCAACATCTACGTCAACGACGACGACATCCGCTTCGCCGACGGCCTGGCCACGCCTATCCGCCCCGGTGACCAGCTGACCGTACTGCCCGCCGTGGCCGGCGGCTGACCCACCGCTCACCGCTTCGCGGGCCCGCCCGCGAAGCCTGCTCGCCCGTAACCTGTCCGCGAGATCCGCCATGTCCCGTATGCTAGATGACGCCAGCCTCGGCTGGCGCAGCGGCCCCTCCCTGCCCGGCTGGCAGGGCCTGAGCCGCGCCCTGCAACACCACGGCCAGTGCCTTGGCCTGCGTGCCCTCGACGGCCTGGCCGAAGGGGCCGCGCTGCAGTTGGCCCACGCTGATCTGCACCCCGTTCACATGCGGTTCGTTGCACCGCCAGGTCTGCCCCTGGAGAGCACCAGCGAGTTCATACAGCAAGCTGCCTGCGGCCTGATGTCGGTGCACGGCCGTGCCAGCGGGCGCCCGCAAGCACTGGGCGTGGATTACCTGGCCGCCCTCAACGCCGCCCTCGCCTGGCAGGCCAGCCTGGCTGCTGCCGTCGGCCAACTGCGCGGCGGGCAGTTCACCCAGGTAAGCCTGGACCCGCTGCGCGGCGGCCTGCTGAGTATCGGCCAGTACCTGGCTGGCGCAACCGCACCGGAAGACGCCGAACGGCTGCTGCCGGGGCAGGACGACGCGCTTGCCCGCCCGCCGTTCGTTTCCCTGGAAGGCACGGCCTTCGAACTGGAAACCCTCGACAGCCAGCCCTGGCGCCACTTCTGGCACGCCCTCGGCTTGCCCGACAGCCTGGCCGGCAAAGCCTGGCAGCACTTTCTGCTGCGCTATGCTAAGGCCGTGGCGCCGATGCCGGCCGAATGCCTGGACGCACTGGCGCGCCTGCCGCTGGCGCAGATCCGGCAGCAGGCGCGGGCCAGCGGGGTAGCGCTGGTGGTACTGCGCAGCCCGGCGCAGCGCCAGGCCGATGCCGACTACCCGGCCAGCCTGCACACCCCCTGGCGGCTGACACCCGGCCCGCAGGCACCGCTGCGGCCAGCCCCGCGCCCAGCCGCGCTACCGTTGCAAGGCCTGCGCGTGCTGGAGTCATGCCGCCGTATCCAGGGGCCGCTGGCCGGGCACCTGCTGGCCCTGCTAGGTGCCGAGGTGATCCGCCTGGAGCCGCCAGGCGGCGACCCCCTGCGGCACATGCCGCCCTGCGCCGATGGCTGCTCGGTGCGCTTCGACGCGCTCAATCACCTGAAGACGGTACGCGAAGTGGATATCAAGTCCGCTGCAGGTCGCGCCGAGATCCACGCCCTGTGCGCGGACGCCGACGTGTTCCTGCACAACTGGGCGCCTGGCAAGGCCGCCGAGCTGGGTCTGGATGCCGCCGACCTGCAGCTTGCCCGGCCGGGCCTGGTGCATGCCTACGCCGGTGGCTGGGGCGATGCCTCGGTATCGGCGCCCGGCACCGACTTCACCGTGCAGGCGTGGTCCGGCGTCGCCGAGCGCATCGCCCGCGCCAGTGGCACACGTGGCGGCACGCTGTTCACCGCGCTCGACGTCCTGGGTGGTGTGATCAGCGCGCAAGGCATCTGCGCCGCGCTGCTCGACCGCAGCCTGCACGGGCGCGGCAACCAGGTACACAGCTCGCTGCTGGGCGCCGCCGACCTGCTGCTGGCCACCCCCTGCAACAGCACCCCGCCCAGCCTGCTGCAAGGGGTGTTCGAGACCGGCGACGGCCTGCTCGCACTGGACTGCCAGACACGCCAGCAGTGGCAAGCGCTGGGGCAACTGCTGGGCGGCACCTGCACCCCCGCAGAGCTGCCCCGGCGCCTGGCCAGCGCCGACGCCCGCCACTGGCAGACGCGCTGCCAGCAGGCTGGCATTGCCGCCAGCCAGGTGCATCAGGACCTGGCGTGCCTGGCCAACGACCCACGCCTGGCCGACTGCTTCGGTCAGCGCGCCTACCGATCCGTTCAATCACCCTGGAGTTTCACATGAACACTGCCGGCATCATCGACCTGGTACCCCAGGCTGCCCGTCGCCGCTGGCGCGAAGACGGCAGCTACCCCAACCGCGACGTGTTCGACCTGTTCCGCGAACGCGCCCGGGAAACGCCGGCCAAGCCGGCGGTGCTGTCCCCCGAGGGCGACGTGAGCTATGCCGAACTGCTTGGCGCAGCCCTGCGCCTGGCCGGCAGCCTGCGCCAGTCAGGCATCGTTGCCGGCGACGTGGTGGCCTACCAACTGAGCAACAGCTGGCGCTGCTGCGCCATCGACCTGGCCGTGGCGGCCCTGGGCGCCATTGTCGCGCCTTTCCCGCCGGGGCGCGGCAAGCTCGACATCCAGGCGCTGGTGCGCCGCTGCGATGCCCGGGCGGTCATCGTACCGGCCACGTATGCCGACATCGACCTGTGCGAGGTCATCGAGTCGCTACGCCCCACCCTGCTCTCGTTGCGCGTGCTGATCGTAGACGGCGCACCGCGTGCAGGCTGGTCGACCCTAGACGCCCTGTTCGAGCATGCGCCGATCGACAGCACCAGCCTGCCGCGGGTATGCCCGGACTCGCCAGTACGCCTGCTGGTGTCTTCCGGTACCGAGTCCGAGCCCAAGCTGGTGGCGTATTCGCACAACGCACTGATCGGTGGCCGGGGGCGCTTCCTGCAGCGCATCAGCGATGACGGCGCCGAATTCCGCGGCCTGTACCTGGTCCCGCTGGGGTCCTCGTTCGGCTCTACCGCCACCTTCGGCGTGCTCAGCTGGCTGGGCGGCTCGCTGGTGGTACTGCCGCGCTTCGACGTGGGCGAGGCGATCAAGGCCATCGCGCGCCTGCGCCCAACCTTCATCCTTGGCGTGCCGACCATGCTGCAACGCATCGCCGCCGACCCGGCCCTGGCGCAGATCGACACCTCCAGCCTGCGCGGGCTGATCTGCGGCGGTTCGGTGATCGACCAGGCCACCGTGCTGCGCTGCAGCGAAGCGTTCGGCTGCGGTTTCATCAGCCTGTATGGCTCGGCCGACGGGGTGAACTGCCACAACACCCTGGACGACCCGCTGGAAGCGGTGCTGGGCAGCGTGGGCAAGCCCAACCCGGCGGTCTGCGAAATACGTATCGTCGACGACCTGGGCCGCGAAGTGCCCCAAGGCAGCGTGGGTGAAATCACGGCACGCGGGCCGCTGAGCCCGATGCAGTACGTCAATGCGCCTGAGCTGGACGAGCGCTATCGCGACGCCGAGGGTTGGGTGCGCACCGGCGATCTGGGGTTCATCGACGCGGCCGGCTACCTCAAGCTCGCCGGGCGCAAGAAGGACATCATCATCCGCGGCGGCGCCAACATCAGCCCGGTGCAGATCGAAGGCCTGGCCATGGCCCACCCGGACGTGGTGAGCGTGGCCTGCGTGCCGGTGCCCGACCCGGACCTGGGCCAGCGCGTATGCCTGTGCGTGACCCTGCGCGACGGCGCCCCGCGCTTCGCCCTGCAGGACATCACCGGGTTCCTGCGCGAACAGGGGCTGGAAGTGAACAAGCTGCCGGAATACCTGCGCTTTTATCGCCACCTGCCACTGACACCGGCCGGCAAGGTCGACAAGCGTGCCTTGGCCGCCGACGCAGCCGGGCTGGGCGAGCCCGTGCGGCAGGTGGGCTGAGCCATGGCCAACGAGCACGTCATTGAACTGGCGCAACGGGTACGCCACTTCGTCGAGCGGCAGATTTTGCCCCGTGAGGCCGAGCTGGGCCGCTGCGACGCGGCGGCGGCGCGGCTGAGCGCCGAACTGCAGACGCAGGCCAAGGCCGCCGGGGTATTCGGCAATTTCTACCCCGTGGCCGACGGCGGTCGCCTCGCGCGCCTGAGCGACTACCTGGAGGTGGCCGCCGAAGAAGGCCGCAGCGAGTTCGCGCCGGCGATTCTCGGCTGCGACGCCACACTGGACTGCCACATGCTGGCACGCCACGCCAACCCAAGCCTGCGCGAGCGCGTGTACCTGCCGCTGGTGCGCGGCGAGCAAGTGCCCTGCTATGCCATGTCCGAGCCCGACAGCATCGGCTCGATCCCGGCCACCCTGAACAGCCGCGCCCAATGGCAAGGCGACCACTGGCGGCTGACGGCGCGCAAGTGGTTCATCTGCCGTGCCGAGCGGGCAGATTTCGCCACCGTCATCGCCCGCACCGACGAGGGCCCGTTGCAGACCGGCCTGTCGATGCTGGTGGTGCCCTGCAACAGCCCAGGCTTTCGTTTTGTGCGGCCACTGGCGCTGCTAGGTCGTCAGCAGGGCCAGGGCGAGCTGCACCTGGAGGGGGTGCGGGTGGAGCCTGACCAGGTGCTGGGCGCGCCAGGCCAGGGCCTGATGCTGATGCAGCAACGCCTGGGCCTCGGCCGCCTGTTGCGCGCCGCCCACTGGCTGGGCCTGGCCCGGCGCTGCTTCGACGATCTGTGCGCGCGGGTGCACTCGGCCCGCGGCGCGCAGGCACGGCTCGCCGACAAGCAACTGGTACGTGCCCGGGTATACCGCTGTTACCGCGAGATCGCCGCGGCCCGGGGCCTGCTGCGCGAGGCAGCGGCCACCTTCGATCGCGGCCAGGCCAGCGCCATCGAAGTCAACCTGGCCAAGCTGGCGGCCTCCGATGCGCTGTCGCTGGCCGTGGATTCGGCGATCCAGATAATGGGCGCCGAGGGCCTGAGCGAGCTGTCGCCGCTGTCGGGCATCTACCGCGGCGCCCGCACCACGCACATTCTCGACGGCACCGACGACGCGCTGATCAGCACCCTGGGGCGCGACCTGCTCCAGGCCACGCGCCCCGGCCGCGCCTTCGACGTGCTGACCCCTTCCGTTCCTTCGCCTGCCAAGGAGGCCCCATGAAGCGGCATGTTCCGCTGGCCGCCCTGCTCACCTGCGCCATGGGCCTGCCGATGATGGTGTTCTATGCGCTGGGTGTACTCGGCCCGCAACTGATTCAAGCGCTGGGGCTGGACCGTGAGCAACTGGGCTGGCTGACCACCAGCGCATTCGGCCTGGCGGCGCTGCTCTCGCCATGGGCCGGGGCGCTGGTACAGCGCATTGGCTCGCGCCGTGGCTTGCAGGCGCTGTTCATGCTGGTGGCACTGTCCTTCAGCCTGGTGCTGGTGCTGCCGGGCTTCGCCGGGCTGGTGATCGCCCTGGCCTTTTGCGGCGTGGCCCAGGCGCTGGCCAACCCGGCTACCAACCAGGCCATCGCCCAGGCGGTGGACGCACCGCGCGCCAGCCTGGTAGGCATCAAGCAGGCCGGGGTGCAGGCCTCGGCGCTGCTCGCCGGCCTGGCCCTGCCGGTGCTCAGCCAGGCCCTGGGCTGGCGCATGGCGCTGGGCTGCTGGGCGCCATTGGCGCTGCTGCTGGCGCTGCTGGTCGCTCGGCAGATCGCCCCGGCGCCCCAGGCGCATCGACCGCCCGTACGCGTACAGCGGCCCAACGGCTGGCTGCTGCGGCTGATGGCCATCCAGGGCTGCGCCGGGCTGTGCCTGTCGGCCTTCATCACCTTTTTTGGCGTGCATGCCAGCAGCCTCGGTGTGACGCCCGCGAGCATCGGCCTGATGATCAGTGCGTTCGGCGTCACCGGTGTGCTTTCACGGCTGCTGCTCACGCCGTTGGGCGCGGCTTTCAGGGATGAAACCGTGTTGCTGGGCGGCCTGTTCCTGTTCGCCCTGGCGACGATCGTGTTGATGCAACTGGCCACGCCCGCGCGCCACTGGCCCCTGTGGGCGGCGGTGGTCGGAATGGGCCTGAGCCTGGTCGCCAGCAACGCGGTGGCCATGAGCATGCTGCTGCGCGAACCGCGCTTCGGCGGGGTTGCCAGTAGCGCCGGGCTGCTGTCGCTGGGGTTCTTTGGCGGTATCGCACTGGGCCCACCGCTGTTCGCCGTGCTGCTGCGCCAGCCCGGCGGCTTCACCGCGGGCTGGACACTGCTGATGATCGCCTTGTGCCTGGGCGCCGGGCTATGCCGCAGCCTGTACCGGGCGCGGCAGGTGTCGGAGGGCTGCGCCGATGCCGGAACAGCGTAAACGCGAGGCGATCATCGAAGCCCTGCTGGCGCCCCTGCCGCGCATCTCGCAGCAGTGCGATGGCCATTTCCCGTTGTACCGCGTCGATCGGGACTCGCCCTGGAAACTGTCGCGCCGCGGCTCCTGGCTGGGCGGCTTCTGGGCCGCGCTTTGGTGGCGGCGCGCCCAGGCCAGTGGCAATGCGGTGGATGTGGCCGAAGCACGGACCTGGAGCGCCCGGCTGGCCGCACAGCTTGGCGAACCGAGTGTCAACCGCAGCTTCGTGTTCTGGTACGGCGCCGGCCTTGCCGCCCGCCAGTCGTGCGATGAGCAGGCGCGTGGCCTGGCCACCCAGGCGGCCGCGGCACTGGCCGCGGACTACGATCCACAGTTGGGCGGTTGGTGGCTGGGCACAGGGCTGGGGGCTGGCGAGCCTGGCGCCAGGACCTTGGACATCGACGCACTGGCCCCGACCCTCGCCCTGCTGCATGCCAGCCCGGACGCCGACCATTGGGCCTTGGCACGCCAACACCTGCAGCGTTGCCTGAACAGCTTGTCCGAGCCCTCGGGCGCCTGGGCCAATCAGGCCCTGTTGCTGCCAGGCGGTAACTGGCAGCGTACCGCGCCAGGCCAATGGGCACGGGGGCAGGCCTGGGCGATGCTGGGGCTGGCCGAGGCCGTAGGTCGCTATGGTGGTGAATACGCCGAGGCCGCAGGCCGGGCCTGCGAGTACTGGACCCAGCGCTGGGGCGCCGCCGCCGCCAGCGGCCGCCCAGGCGCCGACGAGGCCGACCCTTGCGCCATCGCCATCGCCTCGGTGGCCTTGCTGCGCCTATGGCAATGCCTGCCGGGGCGTAATGCCTGGTGCGAGCTGGCCTGCCGGCAGATAGCCGGGCTGCTGACAACGTCGGTGCGGCACGGCTGCTTCATCGGCCACCGCTATCGCCTTGATGCACAGCGTACCGGCCTGGTGGAAACGCCCTGCGCGACCTTTTTCCTGGTCGAGGCGCTGCGCGCCCGGGGTCAGGTACTGGCTGGCGACGGCGGCGTGGCGGGGTGGTGAGCGGCGGGCGTGCCGGGGCGTTCGCCTTTGGACAGATCGGCCTTGCAGCAAACCGAAGTTTTTGTGAGTGAAGTTGCTCCTACCACAGAGCTCAATGGCACAATTTCACCCACCGGTGCGGCAATGCAATACCTCACACCTCATCGTAGCGAATGGGTCACTCCAAAATTGATAGGCACCCTTTCCAACTAGGGCTGAACATGAACACCGAAAAACTCAAACAGAAGTCGGTCAAGCTTCGCCTGCTGATCGACAGCCTGAAGGCACAGGAGCCCGCTGCCATGAAATTGAGCGTAGAGCTAGAGCCACTGCTGCATGCGGCAGAGCAACAGCTGATCCACTGCGCCATGGAATGGCGCGACATCCCGGGTCGCTACCTGTTCACTGAAGAAGGCTTGCAGCAGTATGCCGATCTCGAGCATGCGTTTGCAGAGTTTCGCATTGAGTTGACAGGTGGAGAGTCACCTACATTGGCCCGACTCAAAGCAAGTATGGGGGAGAAACCGCAATAAGATAGCAACTGATTTCCTTTATGTTTTGGCTTGAACGCGCTTGATAGTCCCTTCGGTATTACAAATAGGGTGAAAGCCGGGCTGCGCGATGCGGGGCCCTCCACTCAACCTGAAGATGGCCAAAGTCGTGAGGCGCGAGCGCAGTACTGGAATATCGATGTAGATCTGGCGCCAACGAGCCAGCGCCGAAAAATGCATGGTGGTGGCCGCCCCCAAATGCCCAGCCGAGAGTGATTCGGTAGAAGGGGAATTCGCGGCTGTCGCCTAATGCACCGGCTTGTTCAAGACCGAGCTGGTAGCGGGCGGTACTGCGGTTGCACAACTGGCTGTTGGCTTTGGATTTGTACTTGATCTCGCCGCGTAGCTTATAGAGGGTTTGCACTAGTACACCGGCCGGGTCGTACTGGTAACGGCGGTGGATGGGGTTGTAGGCGTGCTTGATCAGCAAAGAGGTGTTGATGCCGGTATAGTGCACCTGCAAGAGCTTGTCGGCCGGCAAGGTCGAGGCATACTGCCAGTTACGGTAGTCTGATCACATACAAAATAAGAATACGCTAAAAGATGATATCTCTCTCCGAGCGACTACATAATACTAATTGTCAAAAAAGCAAATCCTTACAGCAAAGAAAGAATTAGATCTTATTGCCAAACCAATGAGACGAAATTTTATAGCGGCGAACGGCGCCATCTATCATCAAAACTTAAAACTTCTTTTTTCTTTATTTTCCAAACTCCATCTTTAGCCACCAAATAAATCTTGGCGCAGGTTTCGGCACCTTTAGTTTGCTGCACCTTGATTGCCATCGTTTCTCCATCTACTCCCAAAACCTCTAACTTATCAGTCGCAGGATCATAAGTGGCAGGCTTGGCGCAGCCAAGATCCACAAGTCGCCCATAGTTATATTTATCTTTAACGGCATATTTGTCGAGTATCTCTTCAAGTTTTTTTGCATAAATTTCTTTCAGTTGAGAATCGTCTACCCCCTGAGCCAGGTTTATTTTGCGCTGCTCAAAGAACTCAATCTCCCAGCAGTTCATTTCCCTCATGAAAGCTACTAATTCACTAGGAGGACTCATAGCTAAATTCTCCCTTAGACAGATTAATTCGCAAAAACACCTTCAAGGATTTTCTTACCTGAATAATACATGCCATAAGTTATGGGGGTTGCGGCATTCCGCCATTATGGTAGACCATGTATAGCTCAATCACGAAGCTTAGCTCAACATCATAGCCCCATGGATTTATCCGCGAGAAGCCTGGCCTTTAAAGATTAACAGTTCGTGCTTTATTGGCTGAATATGTAATCAGTATACTTGACTACATCCAATACATTAACAAAATCCTTCGAGCAGAGAGCTATCGTAGGCCTTGTCCTTTATAATTTTCTTTGACGTCATCGCTTCCTTTATTGCAACTTCATTTACAGCCACGCCACAAAACTTAACAGCACAATGTAGCAAGACAGCAGGATATGAGTATTCATCGGGAGACGAAACAACATCACCTATGATTCTATCAGTCGGCACTATAGCGGCTAACATCTTGGGAACATAGAACTCTTCCAGAGCGAGCCGAATATGACTGCAGACTTCTTCTACCAAAGCGGGAGCCGGTGTTTTTATAGCCCCGCCAAAATCCCCACTGAATCGTTTGCTCTGCTCACCTGACGAAATGAACGAAAAACAGCCCTCATTAAATAAATTACTTCTGTAAGGAGGTGTGAATTTTGACGCGCACTCGAAAAGCTCGCCCCCTGAAACAAACCCAGCAAGCACATAAGAATCTACACGCGCGATATGATCAAAAAAAAGCTCAGCTACACTTCCTTTATTGTATTTGAATTTTAGTTTATTCTTTGCGGCCACCACACCATCAAATTTAGACGCAACGATCTTCAGCTCTTTAAGCAAGGCGGCCTCAAAACACAACCGATCCTCTGCACTCATAATTCACCTATATCTAAGGAAATCAAATATTGCATCATGTACAGCTCCTTTACCACCAAGCAATTTTCCGCGCATGCTTTTAGTATCAACTTTCAGCTTAGCCGCAGTACCACGAGATGGCGTAATAGTTCCTCCCCGCTCTACCGAAGCCCATTAGCGATAGGTCGCCTGCCAAACGATCTTACCGTCACTACCCATCAACTTTAACGGCGTGCCAATCTGGTCCGTATGGAAGTAATAGACCTTCTCCCCTGCCCCTTCAACCTGATCAACCCGCGCCAACGGCGCATAGCTACCCGGCTCGTACAGGTACAGGATGTTCTGCCCAGGCGTTTCCTCCCGCAGCATCCGCAAGCCTTGCCACAGAAAGCGCTTCTGTTCGACTTCATCATTGATCTCTGCCCGCTTGGCCACCCGCCGCTCAAGGCTGTCGTAACGGTACTCGCCTCGGCTTGTCAGCTTGCCATTGACCAACATCTCCGCCCGCACCAGCCGGTTCTCGCAGTCGTAGCTGAAGCTCTGCAGCTTGCTGTGCCCCGAGCGCTTCTCGATCAGGTTGCCCCACGGGTCGTAGCGGTACTCCTGATCCCGCCACTGTTTGATGCGGTTGTCCTTGACCTTGGCAAACTGCCACGCATTGAAGTCCAACCGGTTGGCTGCCGGGTCATAACGAAACTCTTCGCTGCCCACCAGCGAGCCGGTATCACGGCTGCGCAACTGGCCGTTGGCTTCGTACTCGTACTTGATCTCACCACGCAGTTTGTCCAACGTGCGCACCAACTCCCCCGCCGGGTCGTACTGGTAACGGCGGTGAATCGGGTTGTAGGCATGCTCGACCAGCAACGAGGTGTTAATGCCGGTGTTATGCACTTGCGAGAGCTTGTCCGCTGGCAAGGTCGACGCAAACTGCCAGGCCTTGCGCCCCATGGCGTCATAGCCAAAGCAACTGGTGAGCTTGCCCTGGGTCCGGTACACCTCGCGGTGCAAATCATCGCGCTCCATGTCGCTGATCACCTGGCCATCCAGGTTCAGTTGGTGCAGGTGCCCACTGCCGTAATAAAGATGGTTGACCTTGCGGCCATCCGGCAGGGTCAGCGTGGTCAGGTTGCTAAGCGCATCGTATTCATAGTCCAGTGCCCCACTTGGGGTCAGTTCCTGGGTCAGTCGCCCCAGCAGGTCGTAGCGGTAACCCAGCTTTTCATCGGTGATCCCCAACTGCTTGCCCGCGCTTGTTGGGTGGCGCTGAATGCTCAGTAACCGGTCAGCCTCGTCATACTCAAAATCTTGCCGGGCATCGCGATTGACCTTGGCCATCAAGCGGCCAATGGCGTCACGCTCGAACAGCGTATGGCGCTCCGGACGTTCGCCGCTTTCGCCATAGCCAATTTCGTCCAGGCGCACCAGATGACCACCGGCGTCGTAACTGAAGCGCCGGGTCAGGTTGTCCACCCGCACCTCTTCGCTCAGGCGGTCCGACGCGTCATAGGCAAAGCGGTAGGCCGCGCCGTTCTCGTTGACCAGTGCGGTCAGGCGCAGGGCCTTGTCATACTCGTAGCGGATCCACTCGCCCTTGGCATCCTGGCGACTGCTGGGCAGGCCGCGCGAGGTGCGTTGCAGGTAGGTTGTCTGGCCTTTTCCATCGGTGTGCTTCAGCACCTGGCCAAGGGTATTGTAGGTAAAGGTTTCCGCAGTGCCGTCCGGATGATTGATACGAAGCACTTCACCATCGGGCTTGCGTTCCAGCGTAGTGGTCTGGTTCAACGCATCGGTAACGGCAACCAGGTGCTGGCGTTCGTCGTAGCGGTAGTAGGTGCTTTTGCCCGAACAGTCCTCGAAGCGCTCGACCTGCGCGTAGGCATTCCACCACAGATACTTGGACTTGAAGTTGGCATCGATGATCGTGTGCGGCAGGCCGTCATCGCTGTTGAGATACCGGGTCTTGTTACCCAGCGGGTCAATCTCGGCAACCAGGTTGCCTTTTTCGTCGTAACGCGCCTGCCAGACGCTGCCGTCGGGGAAGCGGGTTTCGGTGATGAGTGGCGTGGTGCGGTAGTGCTTGTAGCTGATCGTGCGACCCAGCGGGTCGGTTTCCTCGATCAGCCGGGAGAATTCGTCGTACTTCAGGGCGAGGCGATTGCCATCAGGCAGCTTGATGCCGACCAGATTGCCGGAGGTGTCGAAGTCCATGCCATAGCATTCACCGCCGAAGTCACGGCTGCCGATGACGCGATTGTCCTCGTTGTAACGGATTACCAGTTCACGGCCCAGCACATCGGTCGCCCAGCTGGTCCGCTGGGCGAAGTCGTATCGGAAGTGATAATGCTCGCCGTCGCTGGTCCAGTGCTCGACGACGCGCGGTTTGCCGTCGTGAGTCTCCCAGCGGTATTCGCAGATCAGGCCCAGGGCGTTACTGTGCCGCGTCATGAGTTTTTCAGCATAGCCGAACTGGCGTACCGAATCGCCGTTGCGATTGATCACTTCGGTAAGCTGGCCATTGTCGTCGTAACGGTAACGCACCAGCGTTTCAACGGCGCTATCACCGACCACGCGCTTCACATCGGTCAGGCGGCCCAGTGGGTTGTCGTAGTGCAGGTGGACACGCACCGCCCCTGGTGCGGTGATATCCGTCAGGCGGCCATCGGCACTGTAGGTGAAATGCAGATAATGCCCGAGCGCATTTTCCAGGCGCTGCAAAGGCGCGCGCGAATTATCATTTGGCACCTCGCCAAAATAGAAAAATACGTTATCGAGCGTTTGCAGAAGATAGTGCCCGCCCTGGGAGCGCACGAGATGAATACGCTCATGGGGGTTATAGATGCTCTCGCCTGGCTCCAGGTCAATGAACGGAACACTGCGACCTTGGTTGTCGGTCAGATAGACGAACCCGCCGCCACGACGCAGGCTTTGTTCCCAGGGCAAAATCCAGCCCTGCCCCAGGGCACTTTCCACGGTGAGGTCACTGGCATAGAAACGAGACCATTCAATAGGCATCAAGCCTGGCAACACGAAGTCCGTTTCAGTGGCCAGAAGCTTGCGGCCGTTGGTCATGTCGACCGGGTTGCCTGTGAAGCCACCGATAGCCCGCTCCACCGCAGGGCCGATGATGAAGCGCCCTGCGAGGTAGCTCGCTGCAATGGTCAAGCCTGTCTGCAGCGCACAGGGGCCGGCTGCCTTGAGGCCCGCTTGCAGGCCCAGGCGGTAAACCGCAACGACGTTTCTGCCCATGGATGCGACGATCATCAAAACGTCCACCGTAACGCGCAACCATTCGGGCACTTCTTCGTCAACAGGCAGGTAGCGTGTAGTGCCACCACCTATGAACACATTGTTAGACCCGCCGGCAATCTTCGCCCCGCAGGTGAGCGCGTCCCCCTTGCGCGCAGCAGCTACACCATTGATGAACACATTGGACGAGCCTTCCGCTACCAGCACGGTCGCCGGATGCTTGTCACACTTGGCGATACTCTGCTCGGCATGGGCAGCGTTGCGTTTGTTGATGAATACATTGGGAGAGCAACCGTCGAACTCGATCTGCCCCGCTGGCGATTTGAATGATGACCCTATCTTTTCGCCGATCATCGGTACGGCGCTTGCTCCCAGACCAACGATCATGGCCAGCAGGAACCCACCCAATCCACCGGTGCAGATAAAGAAAGCGCCTGCAGCGGCAATTGCCAACCCAATCACCGCCCCAGCAAGAAAACCAGCCAGGGCACCGGTGTGTTCAATCTCGTCACCCCAACGCGCAGCTTCGAACATGAGGTCAGTCCTGAGCGGCGTTATCGGAGGTTTCTGCGGTGCTATGGCGCGGCTCGAAGCTCATCAACAACTGCAACCAACTTTCGTCCTGCTTGCTGCTAAAGTCGGACTGGCTGGTGGTGGAAAACACCAGAATACGCCCTGGGGCAACCTCGAAAGCAGCCTGACGCTGATACAACGGCCGGCCATCATTCAAGTAATACGCATCGATCTGAACACCTGCGAGCGGCTTACTGGCAGAGAGTTGCGCCGGCTTTTTGCCCAACAGGGTGTAGCCGCGAAGCTTGGCCGCAATCAACTTAACCTGGCGATCGATGTACGCTTTCATATCCTCTGCTGGAAGTAGATTGTCGCGCGAAAGTGTGATATTCAGAGGTGCGGGAATGCTGTTCCCCAGTACGAACATATTGACCGTACGATCTTGGAAACCTTCCGGCAACGTGATAAAACCTTCCTGCAGTTGATAGTCCATTGATTGTAAATTCCATGAAATCGTGATGTGAGTTTGAGTATTACTCGGCTGTCATGCCGGCAAGCATCGCGTCGAATGCGATCAGCCAGTCAGCCAGTTGTGATTTACTCGGGTCGATCACAGTAGAGGCACTGAACCACTCGCGCCCGTTACCGTCCGCTGAAACGATGATCGTGCAAACGGAGCGACCGTGACGGCGCTCTTGGCCAACATTGAACTGGTAGTCAAGGCTGATGGCAGGGTGGCCGGCCAATGCCGTTGAGACCTGGCGCACCAAATCAATCTCTGAATGGCTTTTACGCAGCTCGTTGGTAAACAACTCCACCGCCTTATTGAGTTCAAGCCCTTCAGGTGCACGCCGGCGACGGGCGTCAAATTGCACATGACAACCCGCGAACTCCAGCGTGGTATTGATATCGCGAAAAGCGAAACCCTGTGGCATGAGCAAATTCAAACCTGCAATGCGCAAGGCATTGTTCTCTGCATCCATGACCAGCGCGGGTGGCTGCCGCAGGACCTCGACCGCAGCTTCCGCTGCGATGCGCACCTCCTCTGCGTCCTGCCGAGCGAGCGCCTCGGCAGCTTCACTCCTCTGTGAGAGCCTGTCGTAGATATTGCCCTTGATAATCACACTTCGCCCTACTCGTTGATATCGACACGATCACCTTTGACAAAGGTGTTCTTGCCGAGAATGTCGATGCTGTCTGCTTCGATGGTTATTTTGTCTGGCTTGATCGTGATCTTGCTGGTGCCGACCTCGAGCAGGATGCTTTCCATGGCGCTTACCTGAATGAGGTTGTTGTCCACCTTCAGCGTGTAACTACCGTTCGTGACGTTCACCACCGTGTCTTGCTTGATTACCTCATGGTGCGTTCCACCTACCTTGATCACTCGGTTGTTGCCTACCTCATGGCGCTCATCCAGCTCGATCTCGGTATCCATGTTGCGCTCGGCATGCATGATGATCTGCTCGGCGCCGGCCTTGTCCTCGAAGCGGAAGAAGTTGGCGGTACCGCCGTCACCCTTCATCGACCGGGTCAGGAACCCACTCTGGGTCTTGTTCGCCGGCAGAGCCCAAGGCGGGGTGTTGGTG
>NZ_DKJF01000099.1:0-15313 GCF_002454615.1 Pseudomonas sp. UBA6699 | reverse complement strand
CTTGCCGGCGATAGGGCCGCAACAGGCAACCAACATCAGCCGCCTGACACCCGCCCCGCCGCTGCAAACGCCTGCAATTGCGGGTAGAACGCGCGAAAGTCCGCCAGCAGCGGCTCGTACAGCCGCTCCAGCTCCACCATCACCCCCGCCATCGCGTCTGGCCGCGACAGCCGCCGGCCGATGCCGTTGAACACCTGTTCCAGCGTGGCGAAGTCGCCATAAGCGCCCAACCAGTCATCGGCAGCCATGAACGGCGCAATGCGCGCCAGCCGCCCCGGCAGCTCAGGCTCCGCCAGCAATACCCGATAAAACGCGCCCGTGAACTGCGCCAAGGGCTGCTCGGCATAGTCGTGCCAATGCCGCGCCAGGCAGTGGTCGAAAAACACGTCCAGCACGATGCCGGCGAAGCGCCGCCGCTCACGCGGGAACCGCGCCAGCGCCGCCAGTACCAAGGGGTGCCGGTCGGTATAGCTGTCGATATGCCGGTGCAATCGGATAGCCGCCTCCAAAGCAGGCGGGAAGCGCCCGTGCAGCGAGCCTTTGACGAAATCGCCGTACAGGCTGCCCAGCAGTTGTTGCGGGGCCGGCCCGCCCAGGTGCAAATGTGCGAGGTAGTTCATGAGCGCAGTCTACCACCGCGGCGCCCAATATCGTTATAACGCGATATAGCGATTTGAACTCAGCTAAGCACCACTGGATATTTGGATATCGGCATTCAGCGATTTATATTTCGCCCTATCGCGATATACCGCTACAACGAGCCTCACGCCATGCCACTCGATCTCGACGAAATCATAAAAGCGCTGGCCCACCCGGTCAGGCGAGAAATTCTCAGCTGGCTGAAAGACCCGGCAAACCAGTTCCCGGACCAGTACCACAGCACCGAAAACGGTGTGTGTGCCGGGCAGATCGACCAACGCTGCGGCCTTTCGCAGTCGACCGTCTCCGCCCACCTGGCCACCTTGCAGCGTGCCGGGCTGATCAGCAGCCAGAAGATCGGCCAATGGCATTTCTTCAAACGCAACGAAGCCACCATCCAGGCGTTCCTGGAACAACTGCGCCAAGCGCTTTGACCAGCAGGTAACTGACATGACCACGCTTTTCGATCCGATCACCCTGGGCGACCTGCAGTTGCCCAACCGCATCATCATGGCCCCACTCACTCGCTGCCGTGCAGACGAGGGTCGCGTGCCCAATGCCCTGATGGCCGAGTACTACGTCCAACGCGCCAGCGCCGGGCTGATTCTCAGCGAGGCAACCTCGGTCACCGCCATGGGCGTCGGCTACCCGGATACGCCCGGTATCTGGAACGATGAGCAAGTCCGCGGCTGGACCAATGTCACCAAGGCCGTGCATGGCGCGGGCGGGCGCATATTCCTGCAGCTGTGGCACGTGGGGCGTATCTCGCACCCCAGCTACCTGAACGGCGAACTGCCGGTGGCCCCCAGCGCGATCCAGGCCAAGGGGCATGTCAGCCTGGTACGCCCGCTGAGTGACTACCCCACCCCGCGCGCACTGGAAACCGAAGAAATCAGCGACATCGTCGAGGCCTACCGCAGCGGTGCGGAAAACGCCAAGGCCGCCGGTTTCGATGGTGTGGAAATTCACGGCGCCAATGGCTACCTGCTCGACCAGTTCCTGCAAAGCAGTACCAACCAGCGCACCGACCGCTACGGCGGCTCGCTGGAAAACCGCGCGCGCCTGCTGCTGGAGGTGACCGATGCAGCCATCGAGGTGTGGGGGGCCAACCGGGTCGGCGTGCACCTGGCACCACGTGCCGACGCCCACGACATGGGTGACGCCGACCGTGCCGAGACGTTCACGTACGTTGCCCGCGAACTGGGCAAACGCGGCATCGCCTTCATCTGCTCGCGGGAGCGTGAAGCCGACGACAGCATCGGGCCGTTGATCAAGGCGGCGTTTGGTGGGCCATACATCGTCAACGAGCGTTTCGACAAGGCAAGTGCCAATGCAGCCCTGGCCGATGGCAAGGCCGATGCGGTGGCGTTCGGGGTGCCGTTCATTGCCAACCCGGACCTGCCGGCACGCCTGGCAGCAGATGCACCGTTGAACGAGGCGCACCCCGAAACGTTCTATAGCAAGGGGCCGGTGGGGTATATCGATTACCCGCGCCTGTAACCCAGCGAACCCGCTGCTACCGTGCACCTGTAGCAGCGGGTTCAGGCCATTTCAGGGCCGAGCGTTGATTTGCTGCTGCAGGTTCTGGATCTGGCTCTGTAGGGTGTTGAGGTTGCGCGTGGTCTGCCCGCGGAACGCATCGAACTCCTGCACCGATGCGCCACTCGAGCCCGACGAGCCGCGGTTTTCCATTTGCGTCTTGAGCACCAGCACGTCCTGCTCCAGGCTTTCGATCGCCGCACTCGGGTTGCCCTGCTTCTTCAGCGCAGCCACCTCTTCGCTCAGGTTTTTGAGCTGCCCATCAAGCTTGCCACCGTCTACCTGGCCCGACTTCAACGCCGCCAGCTCGGCATTCACCGCCTTCAACTGCGCCTGCAGCTGGCCTTGCAATTCGGTCACGGCTTTCTGCTGCTCACGGGTATCGGCCAGCACCTGCTCCAGGCGCTTGCCCAGGTCGCCGGCCTGGCCAGCCACGCCTTGCTGCTGCTTGCTCTGCTCGGCCAGGCTGGCCTGCAACTGGCGGATCTGCAGCTTGAGCGCCTCGCTGCCGGTGTTGACCGACGATTCGCTGGCAGCGACCTTGCCACTGATTGCCTGCAAGCGCCCCGCTGCATCTTCGCTGATGCGGGCAAAGCTTTCCTGGGTGGCCACCAGTTGCTGCTCCATCAGCGAGATCTGCTGGAAGCTCCACCAGCCCAGCCCGGCCAGGGCTATGAACGAGGCCCCCAGCAGCACCCACAAAGGCCCGGTGCTGGCCGGCCTGGCCGCCTTCTGGCGGCTACGGGCCACGTGCGCCGGCAACAGTTCGTCATCATCAGGGGTGCCGGCCCGCAGGGTTGGCACATCATCGAAATCGTCGTGAGCATGGTTGCGCATGGGTGAGTTCAACCGCGGTAATAGCAAAGAAACAGGAGTATAAACCGCTCGCGCGGCGCACTGCTGACCCTAATCGGCGCGCCGCGTTCACTGCCCCGGGGGCTGATGTTTCCACCAGGCGCAGAATTCATCCAGCGCCGTCCACAGGCTGACCTTCGGCTGATAGTCCAGGTATTGCCTGGCGCGGCTGATGTCGAGGGTGAAATCACGGCTCATGACCTGCATTCCCAACCGCGACAAGGTCGGTTGCGGGCGCCCCGGCCATAGCATGCAGGCGGCTTCGTTGAGCGCAGCCAGGCTGTAGGCCAGGCCGTAGGAACGGTAGCGGGTCACCTGCGGCAACTGCATCTGGCGCATCACGTAGTTGACCACGTCCCACAACGGCAGCGGCTGGCCGTTGCTGATGTTGTAGGCTTGGCCCAATGCCCGGTCATCGGCGAACAGGGCGCTGAGCAGTGCCTCGTTGAGGTTGTGCACACTGGTGAAATCAACCTTGTTCAGGCCATTGCCGATGATCGCGACCCGGCCCTTGCGCTGCATCTGCATCAGCCGCGGGAAGATGCTGGCATCGCCGGCCCCGGTGACGAAGCGGGGGCGCAGTGCCAACACCTCGAGGCCGAACTCCTGCGCGCCGAACACTTTCTGCTCGGCCAGGTACTTGGTTTTCCCATAATGGTCATGGAACCGGCGCGGCAGCTGGTCTTCCCGGATGTCGAGGCGCGAGCGGCCGTTGAAGTACATGGACGGCGACGACAGGTGTACCAGGCGCCGCACGTGCTCCTTGAGGCACCCTTCGACCACGTTCTCGGTGACCACCACGTTGGCTTGGTGGAAATCCTGATAACGCCCCCAGTGCCCCACAGCGCCGGCACAGTGCACCACCGCTTCGACGCCCTGGCAAAGGCGCCGGGCCAGCTCGGCATCGTTCAGGTCGCCGGGGATGAACTGGGCACCGCGCTTGACCAGGTGCTCCACCCCCTCCGCACGGCGGCCGCTGACCCGCACGTCCAGGCCCTGCTCCAGGGCGAAACGCGCAAAGCGCCCGCCAATGAAGCCACTCGCGCCGGTGACCAGAATTCGCATGTAACACTCCGTCTTGCCAGATTTCAGATGCAACTGACGCCAGCCGCGGCTACAACGGCACCAGCCATTGCCCTGCCGTATGCCGCAGATGCTCGGTCAGTTGCGCGAGCAATTGCCCGCCATTGCGCCAATGATGCCAGTACAGCGGCACATCGATGGGGGTATCGCTGCAAATTTCCACCAACTGCCCACCGGCCAGTTGCTCGCGGGCCTGCAATTCGGGCACCAGCCCCCAGCCCAGGCCCGCCTCGGTCATGCGCAGGAAGCCTTCGGATGACGGGCACAGGTGGTGCAGGAAACCATCCTCCATGCCCAGCGACGCCAGGTAGCGGTGCTGCAGGAAGTCGTCCGGGCCGTACACGATGGCCGGGGTGCGGGCCAGGCGGCTGGCGACAAAGCCTTGGGGAAAATGGCGCGCCATGAATCCGGGGCTGGCCAACGCCCGATAACGCATTGCCCCCAACGGCAGGCTGCGTGCCCCGGCCACAGGCCGTTCACTGCCACACAGGCAGGCCGCCACCTCGCCCGCACGCATGCGCTTCAGGCCCACTTCCTGGTCTTCCACCACCAGGTCGGTCAGCACGTTCTGCTGCGCACAGAAGTTGCCCACCGCGCCAGCCCACCAAGTGGCCAGGCTGTCGGCGTTGAGGGCGATGCGCAGGCGCTCTGGCATGCCTTCTTCGTCCAGCGCCGGCACCTGGCGCTGCAGGTCACGTTCAAGCAGGCGTACCTGCTGCACATGGTTGAGCAGCTGGCGGCCGACCTCTGTCGGGCTGGGCGGGGTAGCGCGCACCAGCACGGGCTGGCCGACCCGCGCCTCGAGCAGTTTGATGCGCTGGGAAATGGCCGATTGCGACAGGCCCAGCACTTGCGCGGCACGCTCGAAACCACCCTGTTCGATCACGGCCGCCAGGGCGGCAAGCAGCTTGTAGTCGAACATCGATTTTCCTAATGAGGGATCAGCTTTATTTGTTTTTCTTATATCGCCCTAACCCACACAATGGCCAGCATCTTTTATGACCTGTTCGGAGAGCCTGGCCATGTGGCAAAGCTATCTCAACGGCATGCTGGTGGCCTTCGGCCTGATCATGGCCATCGGCGCCCAGAATGCCTTCGTACTTGCTCAAAGCCTGCGCCGCGAGCACCACCTGCCGGTGGCAGTGCTGTGCATCGTCTGCGATGCCATCCTGGTGGCGGCCGGTGTGTTTGGCCTGGCCACCGTACTGGCGCACAACCCGACCTTGCTGGCGATCGCCCGCTGGGGCGGTGCGGTGTTCCTCATCTGGTACGGGGCCAAGGCCTTGCGCAGTGCCTGCTCCAAGCAAAGCCTGCAGCACCAGCAGGGCCAGGGCACACGCTCACGTCGCGCGGTACTGCTCAGCGCCTTGGCGGTGACGTTGCTGAACCCGCACGTGTACCTCGACACGGTGTTGCTGATCGGCTCGCTGGGCGCCCAGCAGACCGAGCCCGGGGCTTATGTGGCCGGGGCCGCCAGCGCTTCACTGCTGTGGTTCTCGACCCTGGCGCTCGGCGCGGCCTGGCTGGCCCCGTGGCTGGCGCGGCCGGCAACCTGGCGCATGCTCGACCTGATGGTGGCGGTCATGATGTTTGCGGTGGCGGCGCAGTTGATCTTCAACTGATCCCAAGGGCCCTGGCAGGCAGAGCCCGAGACCACCGGTCGGCATGGCTCGACCGCCGCGGAACCTCTATTCCCTATGTTTGTTGCGTGGTTATGCGCCGGACCCGGTGCTATGATCCAGCCCTTGCGTCGCAAAGAGTAAAAACTCGCCGACGCTGATCGGGCCGCCCGTGATCGGCCTTGCGCAAACCGCAAACAGACCTGAATCAGGAGATCCACCATGGCTTTTGAATTGCCGCCGCTGCCGTACGCCCACGATGCCCTGCAGCCGCACATCTCCAAGGAAACCCTGGAGTATCACCACGACAAGCACCACAACACCTATGTCGTGAACCTGAACAACCTGGTCCCAGGCACCGAATTCGAAGGCAAGTCCCTCGAAGAAATCGTCAAGGCCTCTTCGGGCGGCATCTTCAACAACGCCGCTCAAGTCTGGAACCACACCTTCTACTGGAACTGCCTGTCGCCAAACGGCGGCGGCCAGCCAACCGGCGCCCTGGCCGATGCCATCAACGCGGCCTTCGGTTCCTTCGACAAGTTCAAGGAAGAGTTCACCAAGACTTCGGTCGGCACCTTCGGTTCCGGCTGGGGCTGGCTGGTGAAGAAAGCCGACGGCTCCCTGGCCCTGGCCAGCACCATTGGCGCCGGCTGCCCGCTGACCAGCGGCGACACCCCGCTGCTGACCTGCGACGTCTGGGAACACGCCTACTACATCGACTACCGCAACCTGCGTCCGAAGTACGTCGAGGCGTTCTGGAACCTGGTCAACTGGGCCTTCGTTGCCGAGCAGTTCGAAGGCAAGACCTTCAAGGCCTGAGTCACCCAGCCTTGAACAGAAAACCCGGCCATGTGCCGGGTTTTTTTGTGCCTGCCAGGGGCCGCCGCGCCGGTACACCGAGCCGCACGGTTTTGCTTGCTCAGGCGGCAGAGCGCGCTAACATCAAATCTTTGGAAGATTGAGACAGCGCACTCAAGTTGCAGGGGCAGGCAACCGATACACTGCTCATGGTAGGCCGATAGTGTATCGTCATCGTTGATGGCAAAATGATGCCATGCGCATGGATTAAGGAAACCCCATTGAAGCTGGAATTGCGGAACAGCTTGTCGGTCAAGTTGCTCAGGGTCGTGCTGCTGTCGGCGCTGGCGGTCGGCGTACTGCTCAGCTGTGCGCAAATTGTCTACGACACCTACAAGACCCGCCAGACCGTGAACAACGATGCCCAGCGCATCCTCGACATGTTCCGCGACCCGTCGACCCAGGCGGTGTACAGCCTCGACCGTGAAATGGGCATGCAGGTGATGGAGGGCCTGTTCCAGGACGAATCGGTACGCATGGCGTCCATCGGCCACCCCAATGAAACCATGCTGGCAGAAAAGTCCAGGCCGCTGCGGGACACCTCCATGCGCTGGCTGACCGACCTGATTCTCGGCCAGGAACGTACCTACACCACGCAACTGGTCGGCCGCGGCCCCTACAGCGAATACTACGGCGACCTCAGCATCACCCTCGACACCTCTTCGTATGGTGAAGATTTCCTGATCAACGCGGTCATCATCTTCATCTCCGGCGTACTGCGCGCCCTGGCCATGGGCCTGGTGCTGTACCTGGTCTACCACTGGCTGCTGACCAAGCCGCTGTCGAAGATCATCGAGCACCTCACGCAGATCAACCCCGACCGCCCCAGCCAGCACCAGATCCCGCTGCTGAAGGGGCACGAAAAGAACGAACTGGGCCTTTGGGTCAACACGGCCAACCAGTTGCTGGCTTCGATCGAGCGCAACACCCACCTGCGTCACGAAGCGGAAAACAGCCTGCAGCGCATGGCCCAATACGACTTCCTGACCGGCCTGCCCAACCGCCAGCAGCTGCAACAGCAACTGGACAAGATCCTGGTCGACGGTGGCCGCCTGCAACATCGGGTGGCGGTACTGTGCGTGGGCCTGGACGACTTCAAGGGCATCAACGAACAATTCAGTTACCAGGTGGGTGACCAACTGTTACTGGCCCTGGCCGACCGCCTGCGGGCGCATAGCGGCCGCCTGGGTGCCCTGGCGCGGCTGGGCGGCGACCAGTTTGCCCTGGTGCAAGCCAACATCGAGCAGCCCTACGAAGCTGCCGAACTGGCGCAAAGCATCCTGGATGACCTGGAGGTGCCATTCGACCTCGATCACCAGCAGATCCGCCTGCGCGCCACCAACGGCATCACCCTGTTCCCGGAAGACGGCGACAGCACGGAAAAGCTACTGCAGAAAGCCGAGCAGACCATGACCCTGGCCAAGGCCCGCTCGCGCAACCGCTACCAGTTCTACATTGCCAGCGTCGACAGTGAAATGCGCCGCCGCCGCGAGTTGGAGAAGGACCTGCGCGAAGCCCTGCCGCGTAACCAGCTGTACCTGGTGTACCAGCCACAGATCAGCTACCGCGACCACCGCGTGGTCGGCGTGGAGGCCCTGCTGCGCTGGCAGCACCCGGAGCTGGGCATGGTGCCGCCCGACCAGTTCATCCCGCTGGCCGAACAGAACGGCAGCATCATCAGCATCGGCGAATGGGTACTCGACCAGGCCTGCCGGCAATTGCGCGAATGGCACGACCTGGGCTTCAGCGACCTGCGCATGGCGGTCAACCTGTCTACCGTGCAGTTGCACCACAGCGAGCTGCCGCGGGTAGTCAACAACCTGTTGCAGGCCTACCGCCTGCCACCGCGCAGCCTGGAGCTGGAGGTCACCGAAACCGGCCTGATGGAAGACATCAGCACCGCCGCCCAGCACCTGCTGAGCCTGCGCCGTTCCGGGGCGCTGATTGCGATCGACGACTTCGGCACCGGTTACTCGTCGCTCAGCTACCTGAAGTCATTGCCGCTGGACAAGATCAAGATCGACAAGAGCTTCGTCCAGGACCTGCTTGACGACGATGACGACGCTACCATCGTTCGCGCCATCATCCAGCTGGGCAAGAGCCTGGGCATGCAGGTCATCGCCGAAGGCGTGGAAACCGCCGAGCAGGAAACCTACATCATTGCCCAGGGCTGCCACGAGGGCCAGGGCTATCACTACAGCAAGCCGCTGTCGGCGCGTGAACTGACTCACTTCCTCAAGCAAGCCCAACGTAATCAAGTCTCGATGCTCTGAACCTGCTCGCCCGGCCAAGCCAGCGACCTGGATTTGCATGAAATGCGCCCCCGCCCCTTTACAGCAAATGCAAATCTTTCGCATGATGTTGCCGTTTCGCATGCCTAGGCGCACTGTCCAACCACACGACGCAGGAAACCCATAATGATTCGAATGCCTCTGGCCTCCGCCAGTCTGCTGGCCATGGCCATCGCCCTCGCCGGTTGCGGCGAAAAAGACGACAAGGCTGCCGCTGCGCAAGCGCAGGCACCCGCTGCCGCCAGCACCACCGCTGCAGCGCCAGGGGCTGTCGACGAAGCCGCTGGCAAAGCCGTGGTCAAGCATTACGCAGAAATGGTCTATGCCGTGTACAGCGACTCGCTGAGCACCGCAAAAACCCTGCAGACCGCTGTCGACGCCTTCCTTGCCAAGCCAGACGATGAAACCCTGAAGGCTGCCAAGCAAGCCTGGGTTGCTGCACGCGTGCCTTACCTGCAGAGCGAAGCCTTCCGCTTCGGCAACACCATCATCGACGACTGGGAAGGCCAGGTGAACGCGTGGCCGTTGGACGAAGGCCTGATCGACTATGTCGACAAGAGCTACGAGCATGCCCTGGGCAACCCCGCCGCCAGCGCCAACATCATCGCCAACACCGAGATCCAGGTCGGCGAAGAAAAGATCGACGTCAAGGACATCACCCCCGAGAAGCTGGCCAGCCTGAACGAACTGGCAGGGTCCGAAGCCAACGTCGCCACGGGCTACCACGCCATCGAATTCCTGCTGTGGGGCCAGGACCTCAACGGTACCGGCCCAGGCGCCGGCGCCCGCCCGGCGTCGGACTACCTGGAAGGCCAGGGTGCTACCGGCGGCCACAACGAGCGCCGCCGCGCCTACCTCAAAGCCGTGACCCAGTTGCTGGTCACCGACCTTGAAGAGATGGTCGGCAACTGGGCTCCGAACGTCGCCGACAACTACCGCGCCAAGCTCGAAGCCGAGCCGGTCAACGATGGCCTGCGCAAGATGCTGTTCGGCATGGGCAGCCTGTCGCTGGGCGAACTGGCCGGTGAACGCATGAAGGTTTCCCTGGAAGCCAACTCGCCGGAAGACGAGCAGGACTGCTTCAGCGACAACACCCACTACTCGCACTTCTACGATGCCAAGGGTATCCGCAATGTCTACCTGGGCGAGTACACCCGCCCGGACGGCACCAAGGTCAGCGGCCCGAGCCTGTCGTCGCTGGTAGCCAAGGTTGACCCGGCGGCCGACGCCACCCTCAAGGCCGACCTGGAGGCCACCGAGGCCAAGATCCAGGTCATGGTCGACCATGCGCAGAAAGGCGAGCACTACGACCAGTTGATCGCCCCCGACAACGCTGCCGGCAACCAGATCGTTCGCGATGCCATTGCCGCCCTGGTCAAGCAGACCGGTGCGATCGAACAGGCTGCGGGCAAGCTCGGTATTGCCAACCTGAACCCGGATACCGCGGACCACGAGTTCTGATTCAGTAACGGCGCCTCACCCCGAACGCCCGGCCTTGTGCCGGGCGTTTGCGTTTGTGCTGCAGGTGCTGTGGTTCCAGATGCCTGTCCTGCCTTTCGCCCTTCATTCTGGCCCCATTCACGGGATCACCAGGCCGGAGGGCGCAGTGCTACAGATTCTTGATGTTTGGGGGGAAGGCCGAATCGTTCAGCGCGTGGGGGGCAAGGACATCATTACCGGCTTCACTCACGCCTATAACCTGAATAAAGTCGGCCAGCGCATTTCCAACGGGCCGCGCACAGGCGAGCGCATCCCCCACCTGTATCAGGTCGATGAATACGATGCGCCCCGTTTCCCGCTGGACACCCGCGCCATACCCCACCTAACCCTGATGGGCGCCCCCATCACTTACCACGTGGCCCTGGAGATGTGCAGGGTGCTTGCCCACTCCGGCAAGATCTACCTGTACGACCCCAACGAACCCGACCGCAAGATGTTCGAGGCTGTCGCCTTTGCCCAGGGCCTGCAGCTGCTGGGGCGCTTCGACCCCGCCGAACTGGACCCGCCTTTCAACGAGATCACCTTGCTTGGCGTTTACGTCTACCGCAGCCCGAGCAGCCCGCTACCCCGCCCAGAAACCCGACCGTAAAAGGACCTTCACATGGCCAGCGTCACCTACCTGTGCTCCATCGCCAACAACACCCCCTACACCCTGACCGTGGTCGACGGTGAGAACCGCAGCAAAAGCGTTGCAGTCGGCGCCCAGCACGCCTGGAACGGCGAACTGGCCGTACCGTGGATCGGCAATACCAATGAAAACCACAAAGCCTTGCGCCTCATTCTCGGCCCCGCTGCCGAAGCCAGCATCTGGGTCTTCCAGGATTACTGGAAACCGGCCCACGAGAATGCCATCAAACAGCTCGCTGCCCACACCATGGACTATGACAGTGACGAGGTCATCGAAGTGGCCGGCAACAATCGCAATGGTGGCCACAAGAACCTGATCGTCAGCCTGGTGAACCGCCAGTTCAAGCTGCATATCGCCTGAGGGCCACAAGCAACGACGATTTCATCGAGCAAACGCAAATTGCTCTTATTCAATGATCCTGGGCCTGCTAAGCTTGCACGCCGGTTTTTTGCTCAAGCCCAGGATTCTCGATGTCCTTGTCGCTGTTTCGACTCAGCCCCTTGCTGCTGGCCTTTGCCCTCGCTGCCTGTGACGACGCCCCGCGCTTCACCCAGGCCGAGCCCGGCGAAGCCTTGTCGGCTGGCCTGGCCACCGTACAGCGCAGTGACCGCAACGCCTACGCCCAGCCCTCGGCCAACCTTTCGCCGGAACGGCGGCTGGACTTCGCCGTAGGCAACAGCTTCTTCCGCAGCCCCTGGGTGATCGCCCCCTCTACCACGACTGCACGCGATGGCCTGGGCCCGCTGTTCAACACCAATGCCTGCCAGAACTGCCATGTGCGCGACGGCCGTGGTCATCCCCCAGCCGCCAATGACAGCAACGCCGTCGGCATGCTGGTGCGCCTGTCTATCCCCGACCAACCCTACCTGGCCAAGGTGATCGAGCGCATCGGCGTGGTGCCGGAACCGGTCTATGGCACCCAGTTGCAAGACATGGCCATCCCCGGCGTGGCCCCGGAAGGCAAGGTGCGGGTGAGCTATGCCCAGCACACGGTGACGTTCGAGGATGGCCATCAGGTGCAACTGCGCAAGCCAAGCCTGCAAATCACTCAGTTGGGCTACGGCGTGATGCACCCCGACACCCGGTTTTCCGCACGGGTGGCCCCGCCGATGATCGGCCTGGGCCTGCTCGAAGCCATCCCCGAAGCCGCCCTGCTGGCCAACGAAGACCCCGACGACCGTAACCACGACGGCATTCGCGGGCGAGCCAACCGGGTATGGGATGACGCCCAGGGCAAGACCGTGGTCGGGCGCTTCGGCTGGAAGGCCGGCCAACCCAACGTCAACCAGCAGAACGTGCACGCCTTCGCCGGCGACATGGGCCTGACCAGTACCCTGCAGCCCAAGGACGACTGCACGGCGGCACAAGCCGCGTGCCTGGCTGCGCCCAATGGCGATGGCGCCGATGGCGAGAAGGAAGTCAGCGACAACATTCTGCGCCTGGTCACCTTCTATACCCGCAACCTGGCCGTGCCGGCACGCCGCGACGTGGGCGCGCCACAGGTGCTGGCGGGCAAGAACCTGTTCTACCAGGCCGGCTGCCAGGGTTGCCATACACCGCAGTTCACCACCGCCGCCGATGCAACCGAACCAGAGCTGGCCAACCAGGTCATCCGCCCCTACAGCGACCTGCTGCTGCACGACATGGGGCCGGGCCTGGCCGACGAGCGCACCGAATTCGCCGCCAACGGCCAGGACTGGCGTACCGCGCCGCTGTGGGGCATCGGCCTGAGCGAAACGGTCAGTGGCCACAGCCAGTTCCTGCACGATGGCCGCGCGCGCAACCTGCTCGAAGCCGTGCTTTGGCATGGCGGCGAAGCCGAAGCGGCACGCAATTTCGTTCTCACCTTCAATGCCGAGCAGCGCGCCGCGCTGCTGGCGTTCCTGAATTCCCTTTAAACGCGCAAAGGAGCCGGCATGTTCCGACCCAAATTGTTGTTCACCAGCCTCGCCGCACTCGCCCTTGGCGCCTGCTCGCCGCAGGACCCGCAAGCAGTGACCTCCGCCGCCATCGCCAAACAGGTGATCCTGCCCACCTACAGCCGCTGGGTCGAAGCCGACCGTACCCTGGCCGCCAGCGCCTTGGCCTACTGCGAAGGCAAGGAAGACCTGGAAAAGGCCCGTGCCGACTTCCTCAACGCACAAAAAGCCTGGGCTGAACTGCAACCGCTGCTGGTGGGCCCTCTGGCCGAAGGCAACCGCGCCTGGCAGGTGCAGTTCTGGCCCGACAAGAAAAACCTGGTCGGCCGCCAGGTAGAGCAATTGGTCAACGGCGACAAGCCAGTCGATGTGGCCGCCCTGGGCAAGGCCAGCGTGGTGGTGCGTGGGCTGTCGGCCTATGAATACATTCTGTTCGACAGCAAGCCGGACATCGCCACAGCCGAACAGAAGGCCCGTTATTGCCCGCTGCTGGTCGCCATCAGCGAGCACCAGAAGCTGTTGGCCGAGGACATCCTCAAGAGCTGGAACAGCACCGACGGCATGCTCTCGCAGATGACCAAGTTCCCCAACCAGCGCTACGCCGATTCCCACGAGGCCATTGCCGACCTGCTGCGCTCCCAGGTGACCGCACTGGATACGCTGAAGAAAAAACTCGGCGCCCCCATGGGCCGCCAGAGCAAGGGCATCGCGCAGCCGCTGCAGGCCGAGGCCTGGCGCAGCCACAGCTCACTGAAAAGCCTGGAGGCCACCCTCAAGGCTGCCCAGACCGTGTGGGTTGGGGTCGACAACCAGGGTTTGCGCGGCCTGCTGCCCAGCGATCAGAAAGCGCTGGCAGACAAGATCGACGCCGCCTACGCTACCTCGCTCAAACTGCTGGCCGACAACCAGAAGACCCTTGGCGAGTTGCTGGCCGACGACGCCGGCCAACAAACCCTCAACCAGCTCTATGACAGCCTCAACGTGGTCCACCGCCTGCACGAAGGCGACCTGGCCAAGGCGTTGAACATACAGCTGGGCTTCAATGCCAACGACGGTGACTGATCATGCTGCGACGCCAGGCAATCAAACTCGGTAGCGTAATGCTCAGCGCCCTTACCCTGGGTGGCTGGAGCCTGTTCCGCAACAAAGGCAGCGAACCCTTGCTGCTCTCGGCGCGTGACGACGGCGACGGCAAGCACTATGCCGTGGGGTTCCGCCTGGACGGCACCCAGGTGTTCAGCACCCAGGTTGCCCAGCGTTGCCATGCCATCATCCATCATCCTGAACAGCCGATCGCCCTGTTCGTCGCTCGCCGCCCCGGTACCGAAAGCTACCTGGTCGACTTGCGCGACGGGCGCTTGCTGCAAACGGTGGTTTCGCAAGCGGACCGGCACTTCTACGGCCATGCGGTGGTGCACAAAAGCGGCGAATGGCTGTACGCCACCGAGAACGACACCCGTGACCCGGGGCGGGGCGTGCTAGGCGTCTACCGCTTCGAAGGTGCGCGCCTGGTACACACCGGCGAGCTCCCCACCCACGGGATTGGCCCGCACGAGGTGGCCTGGCTACCCGACGGCGAGACCCTGGTGGTGGCCAACGGCGGGATCCGCACCGAGGCCGAAAGCCGGGTCGAGATGAACCTCGATGCCATGGAGCCGAGCCTGGTGCTGATGCAGCGTGACGGCACCTTGTTGAGCAAGGAAACCCTCGCCCAGCAGATGAACAGCGTGCGCCACCTGGCAGTGGGCAGCGATGGCACCATTGCCGCCTGCCAGCAGTTCATGGGCGACGCCGATGAAACGGCCGAGTTGCTGGCCATCAAGCGCCCGGGCGAGCCGTTCAAGGCCTTTCCGGTGCCCGAGCAGCAACTGCAGGCCATGGCCCAGTACACCGCCAGTGTGGCTATCCACAGCGAGCTGCGGCTGGTGGCGCTGACCGCGCCACGGGCCAACCGCCTGTTCGTCTGGGACCTGGACAGCGGCGCTGTGCGGCTCGACGCCCCTATGCCCGACTGTGCCGGGGTCGGTGCCGTCAAGGACGGTTTTGTCGTGACCTCCGGGCAGGGCCGCTGCCGCTTCTACGATTGCACCAAGGCACAACTGGTCGGGCAACCGATGAGCCTGCCGTCCGGGTTCTGGGACAACCACCTGCATCTGGTCTGATTGATCCGTGACCTTCACCGGCCCAATCGCCGGCAAGCCGGCTCCCACATGGATTGCATCAGGGCTGGCAGATGTTCGTCAGAAGATATGCAGCGCCTGTGAGAGCGAGCGCCGCCCGCGCGGCGCAATCGAGAGCTGCGCTCGATCCTAGTATGTTGTGACTGACCTGGCGGGAGAAGTTATTCTCGTCAGGCTGAAGAAGCCCTTCCGGGGAGGCCGA
>NZ_DKJF01000038.1:0-18311 GCF_002454615.1 Pseudomonas sp. UBA6699 | reverse complement strand
CCGGCTGCGCCGGTGTTCGCGGGCATGCCCGCTCCCACAAGAACCGTGTAATCTTCGAGTTCAGCATTGCGGCCTTGTGTCGCAATGGGCCGCAAAGCGGCCCCAGTTGCACCGATCAGTCAGCCAGACGCCAGGTAGTGGCACCCTTGCTGTCTTCCAACACCACGCCCATGGCGGTCAGCTGGTCGCGAATGCGGTCGGACTCGGCCCAGTTCTTGTCTGCCCGCGCCTGCAGGCGCGCCTCGATCAAGCCCTCGACCTCGGCCGCATCGACCTTGCCTTCGGCGCCCGCACGCAGGAAGTCATCGGCGTCCAGCTGCAGCACACCCAGCACATCACCCAGCTCCCGCAGGCGACCGGCCAGGCCGGCAGCAGCGTCTACATCACTGTCGCGCAGGCGGTTGATCTCACGCACCAGGTCGAACAGCACAGCGCAGGCCTCGGGCGTGCCAAAGTCGTCATTCATCGCCACGCTGAAGCGCTCGACAAAGGCCTCGCCGCCCTTGGCCGCCACGCGCGGCAGGCCGCGCAAGGCGTGGTAGAAGCGCTCCAGGGCGCCCTTGGCGTCGCGCAGGCTGTCTTCCGAGTAGTTGATGGCACTGCGGTAGTGGCTGGCCACCAGCAGGTAGCGAACCACCTCCGGGTGGTACTTCTCGAGCACATCACGGATGGTGAAGAAGTTGTTCAACGACTTCGACATCTTCTCGCCATTGATACGGATCATGCCGCAGTGCATCCAGGCGTTGGCGTACTGCTTGCCGGTGGCCGCCTCGCTCTGGGCAATCTCGTTCTCGTGGTGCGGGAACTCCAGGTCGCTGCCGCCACCATGAATGTCGAAGCTCTCACCCAGGCAGCAGGTGGACATCACCGAGCACTCGATGTGCCAGCCCGGACGGCCCGGGCCCCATGGCGACTCCCAGCTTGGCTCGCCCGGCTTGACGCCCTTCCACAGCACGAAATCGAGCGGGTCTTGCTTGGCCTCGTCGACCTCGATGCGGGCGCCGATGCGCAGGTCTTCGATCTTCTTGCGCGACAGCTTGCCGTAGCCCACGAACTTGCCGACGCGGTAGTACACGTCGCCATTGCCCGGCGCGTAGGCATACCCCTTGTCGATCAGGGTCTGGATCATCGCGTGCATGCCGGCGATATGGTCGGTGGCACGCGGTTCCTGGTCTGGCGGCAGGATGTTCAGGCGGCGCTCGTCTTCGTGCATCGCGTCGATCATGCGCGCCGTGAGGGCGTCGAAGCTTTCGCCGTTCTCGTTGGCCCGGTTGATGATCTTGTCATCGATGTCGGTGATATTGCGCACGTAGGTCAATTCGTAACCGCTCTTGCGCAGCCAGCGGGTGACCAGGTCGAACGCCACCATGCTGCGGCCGTGGCCCAGATGGCAGTAGTCGTATACGGTCATGCCGCAAACGTACATGCGCACCTTGTTGCCATCCAGCGGCTTGAAGGTTTCCTTGGCTTTGGTCAGGGTGTTGTAGATGGTTAGCACGGCGGTTCCTCAGCTGCCCCAGGAGTCACGCAGGGTGACGGTGCGGTTGAACACCGGGCGGCCCGGCTGGCTGTCTTTCAGGTCGGCGCAGAAGTAGCCTTCGCGCTCGAACTGGAAGCGGTCCTCGGGCTGCGCCTGGGCCAACGACGGCTCGGCACGGCAACCGCTGAGCACTTGCAGCGAGTCGGGGTTGATGTTGTCGAGGAAGCTGCCGCCCTCTTCGGTCTTTTCCGGGTTGGCCGAGCGGAACAGGCGATCGTACAAGCGCACTTCGCACTCGACGCTGCCTTCGGCCGGCACCCAGTGGATCACGCCTTTGACCTTGCGGCCTTCCGGGTTCTTGCCCAGGGTGTCCGGGTCGTACGAGCAATGCAGTTCGACGATGTTGCCGTCGGCGTCCTTGATGGCTTCGTCGGCACGGATCACGTAGCTTCCCCGCAGGCGCACCTCACCGGCTGGCTCGAGGCGCTTGTAGCCCTTGGGCGGGGTTTCCATGAAGTCGTCGCGGTCGATGTACAGCTCGCGCGAGAACGGCAGCACACGCACGCCCATGTCTTCCTTCGGGTGGCGTGGCAGCTCCAGTTGCTCGACCTGGCCCTGCGGGTAGTTGGTAATGACCACCTTCAGCGGGCGCAGCACGCACATGGCACGCGGTGCGGTGCGGTCCAGGTCGTCACGGATGCTGAACTCGAGCATCGACATGTCGACCACGCCATCGGACCGGTTGGTGCCGATCATTTCGCAGAAGTTGCGGATCGAGGCCGGGGTGTAGCCACGGCGGCGGAAGCCGGACAAGGTCGACATGCGCGGGTCGTCCCAGGCGTCGACGTGCTTTTCGTCCACCAATTGCTTGAGCTTGCGCTTGGAGGTGATGGTGTAGTTGAGGTTCAGCCGGCTGAACTCGTACTGCCGCGGGTGTGCCGGCACGGGCAGGTTATCGAGGAACCAGTCGTACAGCGGGCGGTGGCCTTCGAATTCCAGGGTGCAGATCGAGTGGGTGATGCCCTCGATGGCATCCGACTGGCCATGGGTGAAATCGTAGTTGGGGTAGATGCACCACTTGTCACCGGTCTGGTGGTGGTGGGCATGGCGGATGCGGTACAGGATCGGGTCGCGCAGGTTCATGTTCGGCGAGGCCATGTCGATCTTGGCTCGCAGCACGCGCTCGCCGTCCTGGAATTCACCGGCTTTCATACGGGCGAACAGGTCGAGGTTTTCTTCCACGCTGCGGTCGCGGAACGGGCTGTTCTTGCCTGGCTCCTTGAGGTTGCCGCGGTATTCCTTGGCCTGCTCGGGGGTGAGGTCGCAGACATAGGCCTTGCCGCGCTTGATCAGCTCGACCGCCCAGTCGTGCAACTGGTCGAAGTAGTCGGAGGCATAGCGCACATCACCGGCCCAGTCGAAACCCAGCCATTTCACGTCGCGCTGGATGGCGTCGATGTACTCCTGGTCTTCCTTGGCCGGGTTGGTGTCGTCGAAACGCAAGTGACAGGCGCCACCGAATTCCTTGGCCAGGCCAAAGTTGACGCAGATCGACTTGGCGTGACCGATGTGCAGGTAGCCATTGGGCTCCGGCGGGAAGCGGGTGACGATGCTGCTGTGCTTGCCCGAATCCAGGTCGGCCTGGATGATCGGCCGCAGGAAGTTCGCAGGGACAGCGGGGGCGCCTTTGGCAGCGGCGTTGGGCGCGTTGTCGGCAGTGGGCTTGCTCATAGGATCCTTGAATGCACGTGTCCGGCCTGGGTAGGCCGATTGAATCAAAGGGCCTATCATAGCCGAAGCAGTCAAGCTGCCGACAGTCGGGCCCGGATAAACTGGCGTGATTTATCACGGCTTTTTGCCGCGGCGTGGCAAAATGGCCGGTGCGCACCATGTGTCGCGAGCGCCCGAGCCTGCGTCAGGTGTAAGCACGCGCCCTGCGCGCCCTCATTCCCGTATGCCTTGAAAGAGCGAATTTCAGCATGTCCAAAGTCAAACTGAGCACCAACCACGGCGATATCGTCCTGCAACTGAACGCCGAAAAAGCTCCGCAAACTGTTGAGAACTTCGTTCAATACGTCAAAGACGGCCATTTCACCAATACTGTGTTCCACCGTGTGATCAAAGGTTTCATGATCCAGGGCGGCGGCTTCGAGCCTGGCATGACCCAGAAGAAAACCCGCGCCAGCATCCAGAACGAAGCTGACAACGGCCTGAAGAACACCAAGTACAGCATCGCCATGGCCCGTACCATGGAGCCGCACTCTGCCTCGGCCCAGTTCTTCATCAACGCTGCCGACAACGACTTCCTCAACCACAGCGGCAAGAACGTGCAGGGCTGGGGCTACGCGGTGTTCGGTGAAGTGATCGAAGGCCGTGAAGTGGTCGATGCCATCGAGAAAGTCGCCACCGGTTCCAAAGCCGGCCACCAGGACGTGCCGAAAGACGACGTGGTCATCGAGAAAGCCGAGATCATTGAGTGATTCTGCTGATCTCTGATCTGCACCTGCAAGAAGAACGCCCGGACATTACCCGGGCGTTTCTTGATCTGCTCGATGGCCGCGCGCGCCACGCCCAGGCGCTGTACATTCTTGGCGATTTCTTCGAGGCCTGGATAGGCGACGATGCCATGACGCCGTTCCAGCAGTCGATCTGCCGTGCCCTGCGGCAGCTGGGCGACAGCGGCACGGCCATCTACCTGATGCATGGCAACCGTGACTTCCTGCTCGGCCAGCGCTTCTGCGAGGCGGCCGGCTGCACGTTGCTCGACGACCCCAGCGTGATCGAGCTGGGCGGTGAGCAGGTATTGCTGATGCACGGCGACACCTTGTGCACCCGCGACGTGGGCTACATGAAAATGCGCCGCCTGCTGCGCAACCCGCTGAGCCTGTGGGTTCTGCGCCACCTGCCGCTGTCGGCTCGCTACAAACTGGCACGCAAGCTGCGCAGCGAAAGCCGCACCCAGGGGCGGATGAAATCCACTGAAATCGTCGACGTCACGCCAGAGGAAGTGCCCAAGGTAATGGCGGCGCATGGCGTGCGTACCCTGGTGCATGGCCATACCCATCGGCCAGCGATTCACAAGCTGGTCGTGGACGGCCAACCGGCCCGGCGCATCGTGCTGGGCGACTGGGACCGCCGGGGCTGGGCCTTGCAAGTAGACGAGCAAGGGTTTCAGCTGGCGCCGTTCGACTTTTCCTGAAGGCAACGTCGCCGGCAAGCCGGCCCCAATTCCCACCAGGCCTTCAATTCGGTGGGGAGCTTGTGGGCGCTGGCTCGCCGGCGATCGAGCCAAACTGCCTTAGTGCTGTGCCATTGCGCCCTTGTCGGCTTCACTGATCACCACTTCGCGGTACTGCGGGTCAGCCTTGATCTGCGCCTCGGTAAAGGGAATTACCGCCAGCTGCTTGGCCGCGAAGGCCTTGGTCTGATCGCTGGCGTGTGCCGATGCCGCCTCGCTGGACTGCGAAAACGCCAGTAACCCGCGGGCCTCTGGCCCCTTGTCGGTGAAACTGACCAGTTGCAGATAACTGGTACCACTGACCACCAGGCGCTTGCCCTGCCCGTGCGGCACACTGTACATCGCGTTGTACACCCCCAAGGCCTGCGGGCCGCCCGGCACCGGCGTGCCATCGACTGCCTGCTGCACCTGCCCCCACTTCACCTGTGGCGCCATACCGCTCTCGGCCACCTGCTGCTGTGAGGCCAATGCCGCCTCGTGCACCCGCTTGCGCACGGCCGCCTGCTCCACGGCCAGCCCGCGCGGGGTGTGTTGCGGGTCGGCCGGGTCGAACGCAACCCGCCAGCTGTCCGGGTGCTCAGCCAAGGCGGTGAGCAGGTTGTGGAAATGCACCAGGCCCACGCCGCTCTCGAGGTCGGCCTTGCCATCCCAGTTCGCCAGGCTGGTGCATAGGGCCTGCACGTCTGCACTGGCGCCCTGGCACCATTGCAGCAAGTCGGGCAGCACCAGGCTGGCCAGGTAGACTTCGTCGTCGGTGACCATGCGCTGCAGGTCATCGACGCCCAACCGCCCTTTGCCCTGCAAACGCTGCAGGGCAAAGCGGCCGCGCATGCCCAGCGGCTGGTCACTGCGGCTGACCAGCGGCGCAAACCCGGTCAGGGGCTGCGCCGGGTTGGCCAGCCAGGCCGGGTCGTTGGAGTTTTGCACGTAATCCTCGCGCTCAAGGCTTGGCAGCAGCCTTGCCGGGAAAATACCCGGTTGCGCCGCCTGGGCATCGACCTTCCACTGGCAGGCGCTGCGTGAGCCGTCCAGCACCACCAGGCTGCCCGGCGCTTGCGGGTTGCTGCAACTGTCGAGCATCTGCTGGTCCACATAAGGCACCACTGACTGGTTCAGGTACAAGGCCCTGCCCGCCTGGTCCACCGCAATGGTGTTGACCCACGGGATACCCTGCAATTGCTCGACCGAGCCGCGCAGGGCCGCCAGGCTTTCAGCGCGGTTGATCTGGTTCCACTGCTGCAGCACGCGGGTATTGTCCAGGTTGGCGTCACGCAGGCTGTAGGCCGCATGCGTGTCCCAGTCCAGGCGGCCAGGCCATTGCACCACCGGACCGAACTGCGAGCTGTACACCTCACGCTGTACCTGGCTCAGTCGCCCATCCTCACCTTTGACTGCCACGCTGACGGTTTGCCGGGCCAGCGGCAATGACTTGCCGTCGAGCAGGTAACGGGTCGGGTCCTTGGGATCGAGCTGCAGGCGATACAGGGTGAAGTGCGTGGAGGTATCGACGGTATGGGTCCACGCCAGGTGCTGGTTGAAACCGATATTGATCAGCGGCAGGCCTGGCAGCGCCGCGCCCATGACATTCAGCTGGCCGGGGATGGTCAAGTGCATCTGGTAGAAGCGCATGCCACCCATCCACGGGAAATGCGGATTGGCCAGCAACAGGCCATGGCCATTGGCCGAGCGCTGGGCACCCACCGCCACGGCATTGCTGCCACGCTCCGTGGCAAACCGCGCCTGCCGGGCCAGGGCGGTGGCATAGCCAGCGGCCGCGAGCTGGCTGCCGGCCCCTGGCGGTTGCGCCCCCGCCAGTGCCTCCACGAACTGCCCAACCCCGCCTTCGGCCAGCAAGCGGCGGGTCAGCTTGACCAGGTCCTGGCTGCTGATCGGCCGCACCCACTCACCCGTTCCGCACTCGGCAGGCAAGCCCTGGCGGCGGCGCTCGGCCAGCGCGCGGTTATAGCCACTGGCATAACCGGCCAGCAGTGCCTGTACTGGCGCCGGCTGCGCCTGGAGGAACGCGTCGACAGCGGCCTGGCTGTTGAGCCAGGTGAAGAACAGGTCGCTGCTGAGGTTGTCGCGTTGCTCCAAGGTCTTGCCCGTGGCGCCGAAGTACCGGGAGCGCTCGCCATTGACGGTCAACACTTCGTTGGCCAGCAGGCACAGGTTGTCCTGGGCGTAGGCATAGCCGACACCGTAGCCCAGGCCGCGCTCGTCCCTGGCCACGATGTGCGGCACGCCGAAGGTGGTGCGGCGGATCTGGGCGCTGGCGTCGGCTGCTGCAGGTTGCGCCGGCGCAGTGGCACTCCAGGCCACCAGGGCGGCCGCCAGGCTGGCGCAGGTCATGGGACGGGACAGTGAAAACACGGGCATTCCTCGGGTTCGCGGGTTATCCCGTTCAGACGAATGGCCAGATGAAAATTTTACGTTTTACAGGGCGATGGAACGTCTTGATGAAAAACAGCCATTTTTTTAACGCGTGCGTTGCAGTTTTTGCGATCTCATTCGTCCTAGTAAGTGAGGCAACCACATTTCGGGTTCGTCCACGAAAAGGAGCATTCACATGTACAACCCGCAACCCTCATTACTGGCTGGGCGCGCCCCAGGCAAGGCGCCCAAGGGACAGGGCGCATTTGCTGACGAGCGCACCGGCAACGAGCAGATCCGCGAATTGCTGCGCACCTTCGGCCTGCGCACCAGCCTGATCCGCCTGAAGGTGATCGACGCCCTGCACGCCGCCGACCGCAATGGCCGCAGCATTGGCGTGCGTGGCGTGCACGCGCAACTGGAGCAACTGGATATTCCGCTGTCGTTCCTCAGCGTGCGCGAAGTGCTCAAGCGCCTGTGCAGCGAGGGGGTGATCCAGCTGGGCAGCGACAAGTGCTACAGCCTTGCCCCCCAGGCGCGCGCCATACTGGAACAAGCGCCCGCGCGCTGAGCGCCTGGCCGGCCAGGCTTGGCCGGCCCGCGCAGGTCAAGGCTTGACCTTGCGCCGCAGGATGCCATTGATCACCACCACCACCACGGCAATGGCGATGGCCAGCATCTGGAACGTCTGTTCACTGATAGTGCCCTGCTTCTGCAGGTGGGACAGGCCCAGCATCAGGCCCAGTACGACCAGTATGATCAGAAGTGAATATTTGAGGCGCTGCACGTGTGTCATCGAAGGTTCCTTGCAACATCAGGGGCAAATGGCTCGCAATGAGCCGCGGCAATGATACAACGGGCACCGGCCCCGGCGCTGCATTTCCTGCTGGGTCAGGCGGTGACAGCCTGAAAGCATGAAACCTCCAAGCACCCATGCCGGAGGCACCGTGTACAAACCCTTGCTCCTCACTTCGCTGTTTTTCTCCCCCGTCTACGTTCACGCCCTGGATACCCAGCAGGTACCCGCCGAGCACCTGCTGGAGCTGGGCCGCGAGCTGGCGACCCACGCCGGCACCAGCCAGTGGCAGCAACTGTGGCAACGGGTACGCCAGGCCGGCTACCTGGGCGGGGACGACAGGCCGCTGAACTTCACCGTGCCCACCACCCGCCTCCCCCACCTGGCCCGGGAAACCCTGGCCCAGGCCGACCAGGTGCAAGCCGTACGCCAGACCCAGGCCCTGTACCGTCGCAGCTTTGACGGGCAGGTGATCGGCCAGCGCGATGGGCAGCCCCTGTACACCCTGTGCCTGCTGGTGGATTGGCGAACGTTGCCTGCAAGCATGCGAACGGCGCCCCAAGCCTACCTGCACAGCGCCAGCTTGCTGAGCAGTTTCCCCTGCGACTAAGGGTTCAGCACCCTTTCGTTGAGAACGGCAGTGAGCGAGCGAGAAATCACCCTATGCAGCCTATCAGCAACGCCATTTCCTACATGCGCGGATATTGCTGCCTGCAAAACCTGTTCACCGAAGCTACAGCCGCCAACCCATATGCCGCCTAGCGACACGCCTCGGCTGTCGCACAGAATTTGCTCACACCCTCCGACATAACGCCACGGGTGATCGGGTCGCAAATCCCTTATCCCGAAGGAGCGCCATATGCAAACGCCAGACTTGAGCCAGATCGATATCAGCCAATTGCCCCACTCGTTGCAGGCACTGATCACCTGCATCGGCATCGACAACGCCTACCAGCTGACCTGCGCGTTCGGCGGCAGGCCCAAATACATCCCCAAACACCGCGAGCGCACCAAGCTCGCCGACGTCCTCCCGCCCGAAGCGCTCGATGCGCTGATCAAGCGCTTTGCCGGGGTAGCCCTGGAGATCCCCAAGGCGGACCACTTCCTGCGCCAACTGCGTAACCAGCAAATCCAGAAAGAAAGCGCCAATGGCCTGTCCCGCAGCCTGCTGGCCAACAAGTACGGCCTGAGCCTGCGCCAAATCGGCAACATCCGCCGCCAGGAGGCGTGCGCCCGCTGACCCCCCCTGCCGCCCAGAGCACCCTCGGCGGCCCCAACCCACTAGAAAGAGCATCCCACTATGTCGATAGACAACAGCCTCATTGGCTCGGTCATCAATGCCCTGCCCATGGATCGCATGATCGCCGGCCCCCTGCAAGCCATGGTCCAGGCGCAGGTTACCGCGAGTAAATCGTACGCCGACTTCCTGATGCAGGTCTGCATCCAGAACGGCAAGGCCGTAGCCATCCAGTTCGACTATGACGAAACCATCGTCGACGAACAGGGCGAATACAAAGGTGTGGTCAGCAAGACCATGAAGGTGCCGCTGCTGGCGGCCATCACCCACCCGAACATTACCATCGAGGAGGGTAATGTCGAGTTCGAGCTGGTCATCAACCAGATGTCGGAGGACGTGACCAGCAAGGACATGAACGCCACCGCCAGCGGCTCGATCGGCTGGGGGCCGTTCAAGCTCAACGTCAGGGGCAGCGTCAGCCACAAATCCACGCAAACCCGCAAGACCGATACCCGCGCCCGCTATGCATTCAATACCACACTCAAACGCCAGGAGCCGCCGGAAGCGGTCATGCGCTTGATCGAGTTCCTGACCGACGCTGCGACCAAACCTACGGTGGTCAAAAACGCCGCCCTGGAAAGCCCCGACCAGATCTCGCAGCGCGATACCCTCAAGAACCCGGCAGCCGACACACCGGGGCTCAAGGTGGAAAACGACAAAGCACCCGGCGCTGCAAACAAACCCACGGACAAAGCTGACAAAAAAGGTTGAACCAAACCTTGATGTTTTTCGCTCACTTCCGCCTGGCCCCTTGATGAGCAACAAGGGGCCATTCTGGCCTGAGGAACCCACGCAATGGACAAGGCCCCCGCGCCCATGACTTCAATCGACCTGCGCGAGATCACTCGCGGCCTGCAAGAAGCCGCCAGTGCCACCAACAGCCTGATCGCGCAGCAGTACATCAACCTGTTCGACCAGTTCTTCGAGTGTGACAGCGAAGCGTTGGGCGCCCCCATGAAAGCCAAGATGGTGGAAGTGGCCATGGACGGCCAGCACATCATGCGTGTACCGCTGTTCGCCCTGGTGTCGCCCAAAGGCCTGGCGCTGGAGCGCATGCAGGTTGACCTGTCGGTGCGTGTCAAAGGCACCGAGGCACAGCCGGCATTACTGCCTACCAGCGAGAACAAGGCCGCCAGCTTCAAGGTCACCATCGGTGGCCAGGGTCGCCAAGGCGACAGCCGAGACCCTGACGAAGTGCAGATCCGCATGCAGTTCCAGGCCAGTGAGCCGCCTGAAGCGCTGAACCGGCTGATCGAGGAGTACACCAGCCTGATCACCCCGGTACGCGCCCTCACCCCGCCACCCTCACCCGACAGCAATGAGTTCATCGACGCGGCCACCGTCCGTTGACGGCGCCGCCGCGTTCAACCTAGAAGTCGCGCTTGTAGAAGATATCCAGGGAGCTGGCCAAACCGCTGGCCGCCTCCAGGTAGACCTTCTTGCTCAACTTGTAACGCAAAGCGATGGTGTTCGCTGGCTCGAACACCCCTACCCCGTAACGAAGGCTCAGCTTCTCGGTGAGGTTGCCACTGGCGACCACGCTGGTGGTATTGCCCGAGCCTTCGGTATCCAGCTGGAAGTCGTCGATGCCCAGGCTGGAGGCCAGGCTACCGGTGATACCGGCGCTGCCTGCCAGGCCGAGGCCCAGTGCCGCTTCGGCGAGCATGTTGTTGTCCTCGCCGGAGGTGCCCAATGGCCGCCCCAGCACCAGATAGGACAAGGCCTGCTCCTGGCTCATGGCCGGCTCCGAAAACACCTGGCTGGTCGGCTGTTCGGCACTGCCACTCAAGCGAATACCGGCAATCACATCGTCTACCTTGCGGATGGCTTCGATGTCCAGGTAAGGCTGGTCGATCGGCCCGGCGAACAGCAAGCGCGCGCGGCGGATGGTCAGGCGCTGGCCGTAGGCGCGGTAGCGACCGTCTGCCAGGCTCAATTCACCGCGGGTGTCGAGGTTGTCACCGATGTGCACATGGCCAAGCAGGTTGGCGGTAAGGCCAAAGCCGGTGAACGACAGCTTGTCCTGGCCCACTTCGACGTCAATGTCCATGGCCATCGCCATGGGTGGCTTGCCCTCATCGGTCTGGCGGCCAACGATGACGGTATCGTCCGAGACCTTGACGGTAGAGGGCGGTAATTCGCGCACGGTGATCTTGCCTTTGGGCACCAGCACTTTGCCGGTGACCGCCAGTTTGTCGTCGATCAGGCGCAAGGTCAGGTCCGGGGCGACCTCCAGCGTGGCATAGGGCTCCACCGTGATCGGCAGTTGCTGGCCTTGCAAGCGCACGTCCATGCCCAGCGCCTGGCCCCAGGTGAGGTTGCCGCTCAACTGCCCGCGCCCTGCTTCGCCACTGCGCCAATTGCCTTCCAGGCGCACCTGCTCACCGGCGATCTGCGCCTGCACAGACAGTGCCTGCAGGCTGGCTGGCAGCTCCGCGCCGCTGACTTCGCCGCCGCTGAGCGCCAGGTTGCCGTTGACCTGCGGTGCCAGCAAGGTACCCGAGAGCTGGCCGCTGCCATTGAGCTGGCCGGCCAACCGCTCGACCATCGGCACGAAGGGCCGGGCCACCGAGAGGTCCAGGCCCGCCAGGCGGAAATCACCCGACAGCGGCTTGTTCTTGCCCAGCGGGTCTAGCCGGGTGTTGACGTTCAGCTCACCCAGCCGCTCGCCACGGAATACCAGGCGCGTGTCGATACGCCGCGGTGCCAGGGTACTGTCCAGGCGCAGGGCCTGATACGGGAAGTCGATCCAGCGGCCTTTGTCGTGCACGCGCAGGGTGCCGCCACTGGCATCGACCACCACGCTACCCTTGGGGCCACTGGCCGGTATATCCAGGCTGATGTCGGCGTTGAGCAGCCCCTGCCAGGCGAAGTCCTTGGGCAGCCACTGCGCCAGGCTGCCCAGCGGGAACTGCTTGAGGTGGTAGCGCAAGCGCGGCTCCGGCGCCAGGCGTTGGTCATCGCCACACAGGCTGGCCTGGCCAGAGCGCCAGCAGTGGGCACCGAAATCGAGCTGGCCGTTGGCCAGCCGCTGCAACCGCGCCGGGGCCTGCAACTGCCAGTCCTGGCCACCGGCCTGGACTCGCCCGCTGGCCAGTCGCCCGCGCCAGTCGCCCTTGCTCAACTGGCCATCCAGCCCCAGGTCAAGCTTGAGCTGCGGGCCGTTCAGGGCCAGGTTCAGGGCCTGCTGGCGAATGTCACCCTTGCCGCTGGCCTGCAGCGTGCCCAGTGCCATGTCACCCAGCTGAATACCGGTGGCCTTGAGCTCGACCACCCCACGCTGGGCGCTGTCGAGCTTGGCATCCAGGTTCAGTTGTTGCAGGCGGTTCTCAGCCTGTGCCAGGCGCTGGCCCTGCAACGTCAGGGTGCCTTGGGGCGCCTGCAGCGTGCCGGCGACATCCACGCGCCCCTTGACCTGGCCTTGCAGCCGGGGCCACAGCTGGCCCAGGCGGGGCAAGTCGAGGTCGATGCGCCCGGCCAGGCGCTGCTGCAGGCTGCCACTGCCATTGATCCGGTTGTCCCCCAGCTGGATCGCCAGCGCACCCAGTGTCCAGCGCTGCCCGGCCCCTTGTGCCTCGGCCTTGAACACAGCCGGCTGGCCGCGCAAGCGGCCCTTGAGGTCAAGCTGGGCATCCAGGCTCAGCACGTCATCCTTCAGCTCGCCTTTGGTACGCAATGGCCCCGCCAGGGTGCCAGGCAGCTCGGCCAGCCAGTAGGCCGGGTCGAGTGCAGACAGTTGCAAGTCGACATCCCACGCCAGGGTATCGGCAAAGCGCACTGCAACACTGCCGGCAGCCTTGCCCTGGCCGGCGGTGAGCGCAAGTTGTGGCAGCCTGACCTGATCCAGGTCGCCTTCGAAAGGGCTGGCCAGGGTGAACGCCCCCGCCGGGCCGTCAAGATCACCGGCAAAGGTCCCCTGATACTTGCCATCACGGTAATGCACATGGGTATTGAAGCGTTTGAGGGTAACCTGTGGCGGCGTTTCCAGCGGATACAGGCGCAGCCAGGGAAAATCCTGCCAGTCCAGCTGAGCATCGGCGGTCAGGCCTTGCTGCCAGTCTGCCGTGGCTTGCAGCTTGACGCGCTGGGTGTCGCTGGCGGTAAGGTCGAGGGCATCGAGCCTGGCCCCCTTGCTGTCGACCAGGCCGGACAACGCCAGGGCGATCGGCGATTGTTCTGCGGGCAGGTTGGCGGTACCCGACAGCTGGTAGCCCTTGAGCAGGTCGCCCTTGGCTGCCAGGTCGAGCTGGTTCAACTGCAAGGTGTCAGGCAAGGAAGCGGTCGGCTTGAACGCTTCGGAACGGATCTGCAGCGTCGCAGGCAGGTGCTCGGCCAGGGCCTGCAGCGTGCCGCTCAACGTGGCGTCCAGGTAGCCGCTGCTGGCTCCCGTGAGGTTCAAGGTCTTTTGCAGTTCACCCTCGGCGTTCAGCGCCAGCTGCCAGGGTTTGCCCCCTACAGCCGGCAGCTGCAGTTGCGCCTGCAGCGTTGTCGGCCAGTCGCCTTCGGGCTGGATATGGCCTTGCAGGTTCAGCAGCAGGTCGTCGCGCTGCAGGTGCAGGCTGTCGATCTGCATCCCGCCGCGGGTCCAGTGCGCTGCAAGCTGCAGGTCGCCCAGCAGGTCACTGCCGTCCAGGCGCAGTTGCCCCACCTTCACCTCGCCCAGTTCGATGGCCACCGGCAGGCGCAGTGCCGGCAATTGCAGGGGGCCGCTGTCGGCCGGCTCGGTGCTTGGGGCAAAGGCCATGTCGATGCGCTGGGCCTGCAAGCGGTCGATGCACAAGGTGGCGCGCAGCAGGCAGGCAGGCGACCAGGCCAACTGCGGGGCCTGCAGCTCGACCTTGCTGCCGGCGTCGGCCCAGCTTAACCGGCTTGCTTGCCAGCTGCCCCCCAGGCGGCCCTGGAAGTCGGTGACCTGCAAACCGGGAACCTTGCCCAGCGCCCAGCGGCTGCCGGCCTCGGTACCCAGCAGCAAGCCGAGGGCCAGGCCCAGGCCCGCCAGCAGTCCAGCCAGGCCCAACAGGGTATATCTGATTACGCGTTTCACAACTCGGGCCCCATGGAAAAGTGCAGGCGAATGCCACCGTCGTCATCCAGCGCCTTGGCCAGGTCCAGGCGCAGCGGCCCCACTGGCGACACCCAGCGCACACCAAAACCGACCCCAGTTTTCAGGCTGGGCAATTCCAGGTCGTTGAACGAGTTGCCTTGGTCGACGAATGTGGCAAGCCGCCACTTCTCGGTCAGCGAGTACTGGTACTCGACACTGCCGGCCACCAGGTAACGCCCGCCAATACGATCACCGTCGCTGTTTTCGGGCGACAGGGTCTGGTAGTCGTAACCGCGCACGCTCTGGTCGCCACCGGCGAAGAAGCGCAGCGACGGCGGGATATTGTTCTTGAAACCGTTGGTCGCGCTGCCGCCGAACTGCACGCGGCCAAGCAAGCGGTGGTTGTGGCCCAGGGTGGTCAGGCCCTTGAGCAGCACGTTGCCGTGCAGCAGGTTGGTGTCCGACACCAGCCCTTCCTTGGCCACCTGCACATCGAATTGCAGGCGGTAGCCATTGTGCGGGTCGATGCGGTTGTCACTGCGCAGGAACGAGTAGCTAACGCCGGGCATCAGCAGGTTGCTCAACCCGCTGTCGTCGCCCAGGCGGTACTCTTCGCGTTGGTATTTCAGCGAGATGACCCGTTGCCAACCGCTGGGCAGCTTGCTGTGCCACTCGGGGCCCACCGTCAGCAGCTTGCTGAGGGTGTCGGTACCGGCCAGTTCTTCATTCTGATAGCCGCCGGCAAAGCGCAATTTGTCGGTCAACGGCGGATCGAGGGGAATGTCGTACCACAACCCCACGTTCTGCCGCGGCGCCGACAGCTCGGTTTCCCAGCCATAGCTGTGGCCTTGGGGGTTGACCCAGTGGCGGGTCCAGTTGGCCTTGCCGCGCGGCCCGACGTCGGTGGAGTAACCCAGGCCCAGCCCCATGGTGCGGGGTTTGCGGGTTTCCAGGCGCACGTCCACCGGTATGTCTTCACCCACCGCGGCGGTGGGCGCCGCATCCACCCGTACCCCTTCGAAATAACCGCTCGACTGCAGGTCGTTGTTCAGTTCGGCGATCAGCTCCGAGTCGTACGGGGTACCTGGCTTGAACGGCACCATGCGCTGCAGCAGGTCCTCGTCCAGCGGCGTGTCGCCGCCAAAGGTGACTGCGCCAAGGCGGTAGCGCGGGCCACTCTGGTAGACCAGTTCGATATCGGCCACCCCGGCCTGCGGGTCCACCGCCAGGCGCTGGCGGCTGAAGCGCCCACTGAAGAAGCCGTAACGCGACGCCTGGTTCTGGATCAGGCGCTTGGCATCCTCGTAGGTACCGTGGTTGAGCTGTTCACCCGGGCGCAACGCCCGGCTGTCGGGTACCCGAAAGGCCTTCATGTCACTGGCCGGGCCCTCGATGCGCACCGTGACGTTGCGCAGCCGAATCGGCTCCCCCGGGTTGATGCTGAGGATCAACTGCGGGGAATGGTCGGCATCGCTGGCAGGCTTGACCTCGCTGTCGATCTGCGCCTGATAGTAGCCAAGTGCCTGCGCGGCTTTGCGCGCCTGCTCCTCTGCACCACGACTGAAGCGCAACAGTGCTTCTTCATCGCGGTCACCCAGTGAGCCTATATAGCCTTCGACATTGGCCTTGAGCGCCTTGTTGGCCGGTTTCACCTGCACCAGCAACTCGCTCTGGCCCCATGCTGCAAAACTGGCGGCCCAGATAACCAAGCCCCAGGTCAATCTTCCTGAATACGTCATGCGGCGAATGCTACCAGACCCGAACGCTCAAGGGAGCCGCCTTGCGGCCTGTTCAGGCCAAAGCGGATGTCGAAGCCACCGGGTTGGGGTGAAAGAATACCCGTTCCCGGATCGGCCCTATGGCCACCTCACCAATTTCCTCGTACCCCTGGCGCTGGTAAAACGCCAGATAGTGCTCATTGCCCGTGTCCAGCACCACGCCTTGGGTGCCCGGGTCTTCGGCGCACCAGTCATGCACAGCTTGTAACAATTGTTCGCCGTACTGCTTGCCTTGAAACTGCGGGTGCACCCCCAGCAGTGGCAGCACATGCACCTGATCACTGGGCAGGCAGGTCGACAAAGCGGCCTGGTAGTCCATGTAGCGCCGCGTGCAGCGCAGGCCGGTGCCGAGCATCATGCGCAGGCGCCAGGCCCAACTGTCCGCCACACCCAAGCGGCGCAGCGGCGGCACGATCAGGGCCACGGCCACCAGGCGATCGTCCACCAGCAAGCCGATCGCAGGCAGTTGCAGGTAGAAGTGCTGGCGTACCCATTCACGCACCATCACCCGCAGGCGCCGTTCATAGCCTGGGCGCTGGGCTTCGAAGATATAGGCAAAAGTGGGTTCGTGCCGGTAGGCGTTGTACAGCAGGGAACGTACCTCGCGGCTGTAACCATCATCGAGCAGGCAGACACGGGCCGGAGCGGCTGTGGTTTCGGGCATTGCGGGCAGACCTCCTGGAATGGGCGTTCAGAGCCTTGGAGGTTGCGCTCCGCGCTTCGTTCCACCCTTACAGCACGTTAGCAGCAGGCCTTTGGCCCCGCCACGCTGGTGATCGCCGGCGATGTCCGCTAGCATCGCGCCTTTTACCGGGATTGTCTTTCCATGAAGATCGTCTGTTTCAACATCAACGGCCTGCGAGCCCGCCCGCACCAGCTGGCAGCGCTGATCGAAAAGCACCAACCAGACGTGATCGGCCTGCAGGAAACCAAGGTCAGCGACGAGCAGTTCCCGTTGGCCGACGTACAGGCGCTGGGTTACCACGTGCACTACCACGGGCAGAAGGGCCACTACGGCGTCGCCCTGCTCTCGCGCCAGGCGCCGCTCAGCCTGCACAAAGGCTTTGCCGGCGATGAAGAAGACGCCCAGCGCCGCTTTATCTGGGGCACCTTCGCCGACGCCCAGGGCAACCCGATCACCATCATGAACGGCTACTTCCCCCAAGGCGAAAGCCGCGACCACCCCACCAAGTTTCCGGCCAAGCAGCGCTTCTACAGCGACCTGCAGGCACTGCTGGAAAGCCAGTTCCGCAACGACCAGCCAGTGCTGGTGATGGGCGACATGAACATCTCGCCGCAGGACTGCGACATCGGCATTGGCCCGGACAATGCCAAGCGCTGGCTGAAGACCGGCAAGTGCAGTTTCCTCCCGGAAGAGCGCGAATGGATGGAGCGCTTGAAAGGCTGGGGCCTGGTAGACAGTTTCCGCCACCTGTACCCGGACGTGAACGACCGTTTCAGCTGGTTCGATTACCGCAGCCGCGGCTTTGAAGACGAGCCCAAGCGCGGCCTGCGCATCGACCTGATCATGGCCTCGCACGCGCTGGTGCCGCGGATCAGGACAGCAGGCGTGGATTATGAACTGCGCGGGATGGAAAAGCCGTCCGATCATGCACCGATCTGGCTTGAGTTGAGCTGACCGTGTGAGCGCAACATGCCTGCCGGGGCGGCTCGATCGCGACACAAGGCCGCGCCGGCAAAGCCTGGGTTACAAGCCCAGGCGCAGCACCTCGCCTACCCCCGCCCCACGCACATCGTCCGCCGCGCTGACCAAGGCAAAGTTGTACGCCCCATGCGACCAGTACCGCGCCTCCAGCTGGCCATCGACCCGTTGCCCGTTCGGCATGCGCCGAAAGCCTTCGCTGGGTGAACGCATGAACAGGCTGATACGCTGGCCATTGCCGTCCTCGAACACCAACAAGGCTGCGGGCCCTTGCTCGTTGCTGAGCAACCGCGCCCCCACCGGCCTGAAGCCATAGCCCGCCAGGTCTGGCAACTGCCCGACACGGTTGAAGTGCCGGCCCAGCCAATCGCGCAACTGGGCCGGGTCGCTGGCCTGAATATCCAGCGCCTGGCTGGCGGCGAACAACTTGTGCGCCTGCACGGCATCGGCCATCGGCAGCTCGGCATTGGCCAGGGTGGCATCGCGGGCCTGCCAGCCGCCCAAGCCCCCTACACCCAGGGCCAGCACCATGGCCGCTGCCGCCGCCCAGCGCCGCTGCCGGCGTTGGCGCAGTTGCCGCCGCAGCTGGCCCAGCTCAAGCGCGGGGGCACCGGCTGGCTCGCCAAGCCCGGCCAGCGCCGTGCG
>NZ_DKJF01000055.1:0-28066 GCF_002454615.1 Pseudomonas sp. UBA6699 | reverse complement strand
CTTGTGGGAGCTGGCTTGCCGGCGACAAGGCCGGAACAGGTAACAACACCCGAACCGGCCAGCACGCCCTCAGGCTGCTCTTTCGTTGGATCTGTCAGCGCTTCTGGGTCAGCGCACGGCGCTCGAACTCGACGATGCGCTGGCGATAGTGCTCGATGGTCTGGGCGGTCAGCACGCTGCGCTGGTCGTCCTTGAGCTCACCGTTCAGTTCATGGGCCAGCTTGCGCGCGGCCGCCACCATCACGTCAAAGGCCTGCTTCGGATGACGTGGGCCAGGCAGGCCGAGGAAGAAGCTCACCGCACGGGTGCTGAAATGGTCGATGTCGTCCAGGTCGAACACACCAGGCTTGACCGCATTGGCCATGGAGAACAGCACTTCGCCGTGGCCGGCCATGCTTTCGTGGCGGTGGAAGATGTCCATTTCGCCGAAGCGCAGGCCGCTTTCAAGAATGTTCTGCAACAATGCCGGGCCCTTGAAGCCACCCTCGTCGCGGGAAATGACGCTGATGACCAGCACCTCTTCGGCCGGTGGCAGCTCCTTGACGCTGCTGCTGGCAGCGGGCGCCGGGTTGCCACGGGTATTTTCGGCGGCGAAGTCGTCGTCGCTGTCGGTGAACAGGTCGGGCTCGCGCGGCTCGGCGCTCAGGCCCAGGTCGCCCTGCTGCACATCGGCCGCGGCTGTGGCGCGCTTGCCACGCTTGCTGGCCTTGGCCGGCTTTGGCTCGCGCTCGCGGTCACGCGCCGAGGCGCTGAGCGAAGGCAGGTCGCTTTCGTCCAGTTCCGGTTCTTTATGGGTATCCAGTACCCGCGACGGGCCGAGTACTTCGGCACTGCCGCCCTCTTCGTCCGGCAGGTTGGAATAACTGCGGTCCAGACGGAATTTCAACTTGCCTTTGCCGCCGCGCATGCGGCGCCAGCCGTCGAAAAGAATACCGGCAATGACAATGATGCCGATGAGGATCAGCCACTCGCGCAGACCGATTTCCATGTAATCCCGTGCCTCTATAAAAATATGCTTGAAAACAAAGGGTTCAAAGCCCTTTAACACGTGGCGCCAACTCTATGTTCTGACAGGCGTTTTACCCACGCAATAAACGAGTGACATTAAGCTAGCACGACCAAAGACAACTTTACACCGTCTGTCGCACATGACGGGGGCATTTCGTTGGAGAAAGTGCCCGCATCGTCGCACATCACGCATCGACCATGGCCATGGCGGCCTCCACATCAACTGCAACAAGACGTGAACAACCGGGTTCATGCATGGTTACCCCCATCAGTTGATCGGCCATCTCCATCGCAATCTTGTTGTGGGTGATGTAGATGAACTGCACGCTCTCACTCATTTCCTTGACCAGGCGCGCGTAGCGCCCGACGTTGGCATCGTCCAGCGGCGCATCGACTTCGTCGAGCATGCAGAACGGTGCGGGGTTCAACTTGAAGATGGCAAACACCAGCGCCAATGCGGTCAGTGCCTTTTCGCCGCCGGACAGCAGATGGATGGTGCTGTTCTTCTTGCCCGGCGGTCGCGCCATGATCGTCACCCCTGTATCGAGTAGATCTTCGCCCGTCAGTTCCAGATAAGCGCTGCCACCACCGAAAACTTTTGGGAAAAGTGCCTGTAATCCGGCATTTATCTGATCAAAGGTATCCTTGAAGCGGTTGCGGGTTTCCTTGTCGATCTTGCGAATGACGTTTTCCAGGGTCTCCAGCGCCTCCACCAGGTCGGCGTCCTGGGCATCCAGGTAGCGCTTGCGCTCGGATTGTTGCTCGTACTCCTCAATGGCGGCGAGGTTGATCGCACCCAGGCGCTGGATACGCGCCTCGAGTTGCTCCAGCGCCTGTTCGGTGCCCTGCTCGCTGGCATCGGCCTCCAGGGTGGCGAGCACCCCTTGCAGGTCGTAACCGTCGGCCAGCAGCTGCTCCTGCAGGGTCTTGCGCCGCACATCCAGGCCCTGGCACTCCAGCCGCAGCTGCTCCAGCTGGCCGCGCAACAACAGCGCCTGCTGCTCAGCCTGCGTGCGGCGCTTCTCGGCCTCGCGCAATTCGCGGTCGGCTTCGTCCATGTGCAGGCGCGCCAGGCGCATTTCCTCGTCAACACTCATGCGCAGTTCCAGCAGCGCTTCGAGCTTCAGGCGCAACTCCTCCTGTGGTGCCTCGCCCTCCTCCAGGTTCAGGCTCAGTTGCTCCTGGCGCTCGGTCAGCCTTGCTGCTTGCTGCTCCAGGCGCTCCAGAGCCTGGCGGGTGGAGTCATGCTGCGCACGCAGCGAGCCCAGCCGCACGGCCAGCTGGTGGGCGTGGTCCTTGTGCTGGCGGGCCTCCTGGCGCACCCGGTCGAGGCTTTCGCGCAGGGCGTCGCGGCGGGCCATCAATTGCTCGCGCTGCTCGGTGTCCTGGGCCATCAGCTCCACCGCCTCTTGCAGCAACAGGCGGGCTTCGCCCAGTTGTTCGTGCTCAAGGGCGCGCTGTTCTTCCAGTTCGGCCAGTTCTTCCTGCAAGCGCCGGCGGCGCAGCTCGACCTGTTCGGCGCGCGCACGGCTGGCCGAGAGGCTGGCTTTCAGTTCACCGTGCAGGCGGTTTTCTTCCTGGCTGCGGCGGCGCAGTTGCTCGCGCTGTTCTTCCAGGTCCAGCTGCTGCTCGCGCAGGGTTTGCAACTGTTGCTCAAGCTGTTCCAACGCCGCTTCCTGCTGCAGTTGTTCCTGGCCCAGGCGGTCGATTTCCTGGCCACGCGCCAGCACTCCGCCTTCGGCCTCACCGCCACGGCGCACCCGCAGGAAGTGCCGGCCAACCCAGTAGCCATCGCGGCTGACCAGGCTCTGCCCGTCGCCAAGCGCTGTGCGCTGCGCCAGCGCCTGGGCCAAGTCCTCGACAGGCATGACCTGACCCAGCCAGGGTGCCAGATCGACACCGCCTTCGACCTTTTCCAGCAGGCTGCCGGGCAACGACGCGCTGGCATCGCTGGCCTGCAGCAAGCGCAGCTCGCCTTGTTCCAAACCGGCAAAATCGAGGCCGTTGAAATCGTCCACCAGCACGGCCTGCAGGTCAGCGCCGAGCACGGTTTCTACGGCAAGCTCCCAGCCCGGTTCTACCCGCAAGCCTTCAGCCAAGCGTGGCTGTTGCTGCAGGCCCTGGCCCTGCAGCCAGTCTGCGGCGCCCGCCCCCGGCTCCAGGGCTGCCTGCTGCAACGCTTCCAAGGATGCCAGGCGGCCGCCCAGGCGCTGCAGGTCGCCCTGTGCCTGCTGCTGGGCCTGGGTAGCCTGCTGCAACTGCCCGCGCGCGCTTTCCAGACGCTCGACCACCTGTTCTTCGGAGAGCTGCAGTTCTTCCAGCAACATTTCGCTGCTGGCCAGTTGTTCGGCCAGATCCAGCAGGGTGGCGTCCTGCGGATCGCTCCCGAGTTGCTCGCGCTCTTCGCCCAGCTTGCGCTGGCGCTCAGCCTGGCGCTCCAGGCTGGCTTCCAACTGCTGCAGGCGCGCCTGCTGCACTTCGGCCTGGCGGCGCGGTTCGGCAGAGCGGCTGTTGAAGCTGTCCCACTGCTCTTGCCAGCCGTGCATGGCCAGCTCGGCCTCTTCCAGCGCCGCCGCAGCTTCTTCGGCGGCGCCCAGGGTCATTTCCTGCTCGGGTTCGAGCATGGCCAACTCTTCGCCCAGGGTCGCCAGCAAGGTGCGGTCATGCCCCAGGTGCGACTCGGTTTCCAAACGGGTGCGCTCGGCCTCCTTGAAGTCGTCCTGCAACTGGCGCAGGCGCTGCTGACCGTGCTGGATACTCTGCTCGACCCGGGCAATGTCACCGGCCACCGAATAGAAACGGCCCTGCACCTGGTTGAACCGCTCGGACAACTCGTGATGACCGTCACGCAGGCGCTCGATGCTGGCATCGGCGTTGCGCTGCTCGGCCACCAGTGCCTCGTGGGCCACGCCCTGGTCACCGATCACCGACTCGCGCTGGCGTACCCGCTCGTCCAGGTCGCGCCAGCGCAAGGCCGACAGCTGCGCTTTCAGCTGGCGCTCCTGCGCCTTGTACTCACGGTACTTTTCCGCGGCCTGGGCCTGGCGGTGCAGGCGCTCGAGCTGGCGTTCCAGTTCTTCACGCAGGTCGGTCAGGCGTGCCAGGTTTTCCTGGGTGCGGCGGATACGGTTCTCGGTTTCGCGGCGGCGCTCCTTGTATTTGGAGATGCCGGCGGCTTCCTCGATGAAATTGCGCAACTCTTCGGGCTTGGCCTCGATCAGCTTGGAGATCATGCCCTGTTCGATGATCGAGTAGCTGCGCGGCCCCAGCCCGGTGCCGAGGAAAATGTCGGTGATGTCGCGCCGGCGGCACTTGGTGCCGTTCAGGTAGTAGCTGTTCTGCCCGTCGCGGGTGACCTTGCGGCGGATGGAAATTTCGGCGTACGCGGCATACTCGCCGACCAGGGTGGTTTCGCTGTTGTCGAAGACCAGCTCGATGCTGGCCTGGCTGATCGGTTTGCGCCCACTGGAGCCGTTGAAGATGACGTCGGTCATCGATTCGCCGCGCAGGTTCTTCGCCGAGCTCTCGCCCATCACCCAGCGCACCGCGTCGATGATGTTGGATTTGCCGCAGCCGTTGGGGCCGACCACGGCCGCCATGTTGCTGGGGAAATTGACCGTGGTCGGGTCGACGAACGACTTGAAGCCGGCCAGGCGAATGCATTTGAGGCGCATCGGTCAGCCTCGGGCCAGTGCCGCCAGCACCAGTTCGCAGCTGCGCTGGCAGTAAGCGGTAAGCACCTCGCGAATGTGCGGCAGGTCACGGGCGACCACCGCTTCGAGCAGGCGGGCGAACAGGTCGAGGTAATCGATCATGTTGGCCTGGCGTTGGTCCAGCGCCAGATAATAGGCACGGCTCATGGCCGGCTGCAGGTTTTCCACGGTTTCCTGCAAGAAAGGGTTATCGGCGAACGGATAGGCGGCGCGCATCACCGCGAAGCTGTCACCGACGAAAGCCTTGATGTCCAGCCGGTCGTGGGCGCGCTGCAGCCGCTGCTGAATCTCCAGAAACGGGCGCAGGTCGGCTTCGGTGCGCCATTTTTGTGCAACCGCATTGCCCAGCAGGATATAGAACTCGCCCATCAGCGCGCACAGGCTGCGCACGCTGCGTTCGTCCAGCTCGGTGACATGGGCACCGCGGCGCGGCAAGATCGCCACCAGGTGGCGGCGTTCGAGAATCAGCAACGCCTCGCGCACAGAACCGCGGCTGACATTGAGTGCCTGCGTAACCTTTTGCTCCTGAATGCGCTCGCCGGGCGCCAGCTCGCCGCGGATAATGCGTTCGGCCAGGTAATCGGCAATCTGCTCGGAGAGGCTGTCCGGGGCCTTGAACGTCATGGTTTTCCTTCAAAATCATTGAACTGGGCACAAGGGGCGAAGTGTAGCGCACTTGACCATTGGTCGCGCAGAGGGGGCAGGCGGTTTATTTGACCCAGCAGACAACCGCGGGCCCGGCGCGATCTATGCTTGCAATATGGGCAATGAACAGGGTTGGGCGAGACCATGCGCAATTTCTTGACCTTTGGGTCAGAAAAATATTGACCTGCTGGACAGGTGTTGCTTAGAGTCCGCCCAACAACAATAAAACCATTGCGAGGCCATCCCCGTGATCCAGTTTCTCGTCAATCAGGAGCTGCGTAGTGAGCACGCCCTGGACCCTAACATGACGGTGCTGCAGTACCTGCGCGAGCACTTGGGCAAACCCGGCACCAAGGAAGGCTGCGCCAGCGGTGACTGCGGCGCCTGCACCGTGGTGGTCGGTGAACTGACCCAGGACGCACAGGGCAACGACAGCCTGCGCTACCGCAGCCTCAACTCGTGCCTGACCTTCGTCTCGTCGCTGCATGGCAAGCAGCTGATCAGCGTCGAGGGCCTCAAGCACCAGGGCCAGCTGCACAGCGTGCAGCAAGCCATGGCCGACTGCCATGGGTCGCAATGCGGGTTCTGCACACCCGGCTTCGTGATGTCGCTGTTTGCCCTGCAAAAGAACAGCGACGGCGCCGACCTGCACCAAGCCCAGGAGGCCCTGGCCGGCAACCTGTGCCGCTGCACCGGCTACCGGCCGATCCTCGACGCCGCCGAGCAGAGCTGCCGCCAGCCTTGCCGCGACCAGTTCGATGCCCAGCAGGCGCATACCATCAGCCGCCTGAAGGCCATTGCCCCCACCCAGACCGGTGAACTGAACAGCGGCGACAAGCGCTGCCTGGTGCCACTGACCGTGGCGGATCTTGCCGAATTGTACAGCTCGCACCCAGAGGCGCGGCTGCTGGCCGGCGGTACCGACCTGGCCCTGGAAGTCACCCAGTTCCACAAGACCCTGCCGGTGATGATCTACGTGGGCCACGTCGCCGAACTCAAACGCATCGAGAAAACCGCCAGCCACCTGGAAATCGGCGCCGCAACCCCGCTCACCGACTGCTACGGCGCCCTGAACGACGAGTACCCCGACTTCGGCGCCCTGCTGCACCGCTTCGCCTCGCTGCAGATCCGCAACCAGGGCACCCTCGGTGGCAACATTGGCAATGCCTCACCGATTGGCGACTCGCCACCCCTGCTGATCGCCCTGGATGCGCAGGTGGTGCTGCGCCAGGGTGAGCGTCAACGGGTGATGCCGCTGGAGGACTACTTCATCGACTACCGCATCACTGCCCGCCAGGACAGCGAGTTCATCGAGAAGATCATCGTGCCACGCGCCAGCCGCGACTGGGCGTTCCGTGCCTACAAGGTATCCAAGCGCCTGGACGACGACATCTCCGCCGTGTGCGGCGCTTTCAACCTGAGCATCGAGGACGGGGTGGTCAGCGGTGTGCGCATCGCCTTCGGCGGCATGGCAGCGATACCCAAGTGCGCGCGCGCCTGCGAAGCCGCGCTGCGCGGCAAACCCTGGAACGCGGCGGCCATCGAGCGTGCCTGCCAGGCCCTGGCCGAAGACTTCACCCCGCTCAGCGACTTCCGCGCCAGCAAGGAATACCGCCTGCTGACTGCACAGAACCTGCTGCGCAAGTACTTCATCGAACAGCAATCGCCGCACATCGAAACCCGGGTGACCGCTTATGTCTAACCACCATGTAGCCAAGAGCCAGGCCGAGATGGCCGAACTGTTCAGCCAGCACCTGACCACCGGGGTTGGCCGCAGCGTCAAGCACGACAGCGCCGACAAACATGTCTCCGGCGAGGCGCTGTACATCGACGACCGCCTGGAATTCCCCAACCAGCTGCACGTCTATGCCCGCACCGCCGACCGTGCCCATGCGCGCATCCTGCGCATCGACACCGCGCCGTGCTATGCCTTCGAGGGCGTGCGCATCGCCATCACCCACGAAGACATCCCTGGCCTGAAAGACATCGGCCCGGTGGTGGCGGGTGACCCGCTGCTGGCTATCGACAAGGTCGAGTTCTTCGGCCAGCCGGTGCTGGCCGTGGCTGCACGTGACCTGGACACCGCACGCAAGGCGGCCATGGCCGCAATCGTCGAGTACGAGGACCTGGAGCCGGTGCTGGACGTGGTCGACGCGCTGCGCAAGCGGCACTTCGTGCTCGACAGCCACACCCACCAGCGCGGCGACTCCGCCAGCGCCTTGGCCAGCGCCCCGCACCGCCTCCAGGGCACCCTGCACATCGGTGGCCAGGAGCATTTCTACCTGGAAACGCAGATTTCCTCGGTGATGCCTACCGAAGATGGCGGCATGATCGTCTACTGCTCCACGCAGAACCCCACCGAAGTGCAGAAGCTGGTCGCCGAAGTACTCGACGTGCCGATGAACAAGGTGGTGCTGGACATGCGCCGCATGGGCGGCGGCTTTGGCGGCAAGGAAACCCAGGCCGCCAGCCCGGCCTGCCTGTGCGCGGTGGTGGCGCGCCTGACCGGCCAGCCGACCAAGATGCGCCTGCCGCGGGTCGAAGACATGACCATGACCGGCAAGCGCCACCCGTTCTACGTCGAGTACGACGTGGGCTTCGATGAGAATGGGCGCCTGCATGGCATCAATCTGGACCTGGCCGGCAACTGTGGCTATTCGCCCGACCTGTCTGGCTCGATCGTCGACCGCGCCATGTTCCACTCCGACAATGCCTACTACCTGGGCGATGCCACGGTGCATGGTCACCGCTGCAAGACCAACACCGCCTCCAACACGGCGTACCGCGGCTTTGGCGGCCCGCAGGGCATGGTTGCCATCGAACAGGTGATGGACCATATCGCCCGCCACCTGGGCCGTGACCCCCTGGCGGTGCGCAAGGCCAACTACTACGGCAAGACCGAACGCAACGTCACCCATTACTACCAGACCGTCGAGCACAATATGCTCGAAGAGATGACCGCCGAGCTGGAAGCCAGCAGCGACTACGCCGAGCGCCGCGAGTCGATCCGCCGCTTCAACGCCAACAGCCCGGTGCTGAAGAAAGGCCTGGCCCTGACCCCGGTCAAATTCGGCATTTCGTTCACCGCCACCTTCCTCAACCAGGCCGGTGCGCTGATCCACATCTACACCGATGGCAGCATCCACCTGAACCATGGCGGCACCGAAATGGGCCAGGGCCTGAACACCAAGGTGGCGCAGGTGGTGGCACAGATCTTCCAGGTGGATTTCAGCCGTATCCAGATCACCGCCACCAATACCGACAAAGTGCCCAACACCTCGCCCACGGCCGCCTCGAGCGGTGCCGACCTGAACGGCAAGGCGGCGCAGAACGCGGCCGAGATCCTCAAGAAGCGCCTGACCGAGTTTGCCGCACGGCACTACCAGGTGACCGAGGAAGACGTCGAGTTCCGCAACGGCCATGTGCGGGTGCGCGATCAGATCGTCAGTTTCGAGCAGCTGGTGCAGCAGGCCTACTTTGCCCAGGTGTCGCTGTCCAGCACGGGCTTCTATCGCACGCCGAAGATCTACTACGACCGCAGCCAGGCCCGTGGCCGGCCGTTCTACTACTTCGCCTTCGGCGCTGCCTGTGTGGAGGTGATCGTCGACACCCTGACGGGTGAATACAAGATGTTGCGCGCCGATATCCTGCACGATGTCGGTGACTCGCTGAACCCGGCCATCGACATTGGCCAGGTAGAGGGCGGTTTCATCCAGGGCATGGGCTGGCTGACCACCGAGGAACTGGTGTGGAACGCCAAGGGCAAGCTGATGACCAACGGCCCGGCCAGCTACAAGATTCCGGCAGTGGCTGACATGCCACTGGACCTGCGCGTGAAGCTGGTGGAAAACCGCAAGAACCCGGAAGACACCGTGTTCCACTCCAAGGCCGTGGGCGAGCCGCCGTTCATGCTCGGCATTGCCGCCTGGTGCGCGATCAAGGATGCCGTGGCGAGCCTTGCCGACTACCGCGTGCAGCCGAACATCGACGCGCCGGCAACGCCGGAGCGGGTGTTGTGGGGGTGTGAGCAGATGCGAAAGGCGGTGGCCCAGCAGCAACCGTCTGAACAGGAATTGGAAACCGTCACCCACTGACAACGCAAGGCCCTGTAGGAGCGGCCTTGTGTCGCGAAAGGGTCGCGAAGCGGCCCCAAGATCTTGGCTACTGCATAGATTGTCGGGGCTGCGGTGCAGCCCTTTCGCGACACGAGGCCGCTCCTACAAGGGGGCCGTGTCGATCTTTAGAGAGGTTGCATCATGCACCAATGGATCAACGCCCTCGCCGACCACCAGGCCCGTGGCGAAGCCTGCGTACTGGTGACCATCATCGAGGAACGCGGCTCGACCCCGCGCAATGCCGGCTCGAAGATGGTGGTCAGCGCCAGCGGCCTGTTCGACACCATCGGCGGTGGCCACCTGGAATACAAGGCCCTGCACATCGCCCGGCAAATGCTTGAAGCACAACGCACCACGCCGCACCTGGAACGCTTCAGCCTCGGCGCCAGCCTGGGCCAGTGCTGCGGCGGCGTCACCGTGCTGCTGTTCGAACCCATGGCTGCCGTGCAGGCGCACATCGCCGTGTTCGGCGCGGGCCATGTCGGCCGCGCTCTGGTACCCTTGCTCGCCGCCCTGCCCTGCCGGGTGCGCTGGGTCGACTCGCGTGAACAGGAATTCCCCGAATTCATCCCCAACGGGGTGACCAAGGTGGTCAGTGAAGAGCCGGTCGACGAAGTGGCACAGCTGCCACCAGGTTGCTACTGCATCGTCATGACCCACAACCATCAGCTCGACTTGGAACTGACCGCCGCCATTCTCAAGCGCAACGACTTCACCTGGTTCGGCCTGATTGGCTCGAAGACCAAACGGGTCAAGTTCGAGCACCGCCTGCGCGAGCGGGGCTACGACGACGCGCTGCTGGCGCGCATGCGCTGCCCGATGGGCCTGGCCGAGGTCAAGGGCAAGCTGCCCATCGAGATCGCGGTGTCCATTGCCGGCGAAATCATCGCCACCTACAACGCCTGCTTTGGCCAGCACGACGCTGCCGCCAATGCCGGCCCCATTGCCCAGTTGCTGCCGCCCTCCCGGCGCAGCCAAGCCCTTTGACGAGTGAGTTATGACCGTTACCCGCAAAGCCTACCGTGCCGCCATCCTGCACAGCATCGCTGACCCGGCCGAGGTGGGCCTGGAGGCATCCCATGAATACTACGAAGACGGCCTGCTGGTCGTCGACGATGGCCGCATCAGCGCCGTTGGCCACGCCAGCGAGCTACTGCCAACCCTGGCCGCCGACTTTCCGGTCGAGCACTACCAGGACGCACTGATCACCCCGGGTTTCATCGATACCCACATCCACTTCCCGCAAACCGGCATGATCGGTTCCTACGGCGAGCAGTTGCTGGACTGGCTGAACACCTACACCTTCCCGTGCGAAAAGCAGTTTGCCGACAAGGCCCACGCCGACCAGGTGGCGAAGATCTTCCTCAAGGAACTGCTGCGCAACGGCACCACCACCGCATTGGTATTCGGCAGCGTGCACCCGGAATCGGTGAATGCCCTGTTCGAAGAGGCCGAGCGCCTGGACCTGCGGCTGATCGCCGGCAAGGTGATGATGGACCGCAACGCCCCGGACTACCTGACCGACACTGCCGAGTCCGGTTATGCCGAAAGCAAGGCGCTGATCGAACGCTGGCACGGCAAGGGCCGCCTGCACTACGCCGTCACCCCGCGGTTCGCACCGACCAGCACGCCTGAACAGTTGACCCTGGCCGGCCAGTTGCTCAAGGAGCACCCGGGCGTGTACATGCACACGCACCTGTCGGAAAACCTCAAGGAAATCGACTGGGTCAAGTCGCTGTTCCCTGAGCAGAAGGGTTACCTGGACGTCTATGACCACTTCGAGCTGCTGGGCGAGCGCTCGGTATTCGCCCACGGCGTGCACCTGTGCGACGACGAGTGCCAGCGCTTGGCCGAAACTGGCTCGGCCGTGGCCTTCTGCCCCACCTCCAACCTGTTCCTCGGCAGCGGCCTGTTCAACCTGCCGCAAGCCGAGCGCTTCAAGGTCAATGTGGGCCTGGGCACCGACGTCGGCGCCGGGACCAGCTTCTCGCTGCTCAACACCCTGAACGAGGCGTACAAGGTGATGCAGCTGCAAGGCGCGCGCCTGCACCCGTTCAAGTCACTGTACCTGGCCACCCTCGGCGGCGCCCGTGCGCTGCGCCTGGACGACCGCATCGGCAGCCTGCGCCCCGGCAATGATGCCGACTTCGTAGTGCTGGACTACAAGGCCACGCCGCTACTGGACTACCGCATCCAGCAGTCCAACAGCATCGAAGAAACCCTGTTCGTGCTCACCACCCTGGGCGACGACCGTACCGTGCGTGAAACCTACGCTGCCGGGCGTTGCGTGCACCAACGCTAGCCGCCAAAGCCCTGGTAGGAGCGGCCTTGTGTCGCGATGGGCTGCAAAGCAGCCCCAGGGGTGAGCGTAAATGCACACCCCTGGGGCCAACCAGGCAAACGATCAGCCTTTGACGGAAACCTTGGGCTTTTTCAGCAAATGCGAGAACACCGCATGCAGGTCGTCCGAGGCGCTTTCCTCGTCCAGGTTGAGCTTGCTGTCGATGTGGTCCATGTGGTGCATCATCAGGCTCACCGCCTGCTGGGCGTCGCGCGCCTCGATGGCATCGATCAGTTGCATGTGTTCGTCATACGAGCAGTGCGAACGCGTGCCGCTTTCGTACTGGGCAATGATCAGCGAGGTCTGCGACACCAGGCTGCGCTGGAAGCTGACCAGCGGCGCATTGCCCGCTGCCTCGGCCAACTTGAGGTGAAACTCGCCGGACAGGCGGATACCGGCACCACGGTCGCCGCGCGAGAAGCTGTCACGCTCCTCACGCACCATCTGCCGCAGCTCGTTCAGTTGCTCGGCGGTAGCATGCTGCACGGCCAGTTCGGTAATGGCCCGTTCTACCATGCGCCGCGAGAAGAACACCTGGCGCGCCTCTTCAACGGTCGGGCTGGCCACCACGGCACCGCGGTTGGGCCGCAGCAAGACCACGCTCTCGTGAGCCAGCCGCGACAGGGCGCGGCGGATGATGGTGCGGCTGACGCCGAAGATTTCGCCCAGCGCTTCCTCGCTCAACTTGGTGCCCGGGGCCAGCCGCTGTTCAAGAATCGCCTCGAAAATATGCGCGTAGACGATGTCGTCCTGGGTACCGCTGCGGCCGGCCTTGCCGACCCGTGCAGGTTTCTTCAGAGGTTGCAGCTGTTCGTTCATGGGCTCTCGAGGCACGAAGAGAAAGTATGGCGCCATTGTACACAGGCTGAGGCGATTCCGCAGGGGGCGTTTTCGCTATATAGCCGTTGTACGACGCATTGCGCACACAAAACATAAAACATTATTTGCATTCTTTGTACACAAAAGCATAATCCATCGAGCAACTTCTTGACCCATAAGTCAACAAAACGGTCGGACGTCTGCCTCACCTCGCGGGGTCACCAAGTGCATGGCGCAGGAACTGGCCCCCACAACAACAAGAAAGACTTGAGGAGTACACGCTGTGGAAAGCCGCAAATCCGAAGCCCCTACGCTGGATCTTGCCCCGCCGCTCGAAACGAGTTGGCTGGAGCGGATTTTCAAACTCAAGCAACACGGCAGCACTGTCAGAACCGAACTGATCGCCGGGGTGACCACCTTCATCACCATGGCCTACATCATCTTCGTCAACCCCAACATCATGGCCGACGCCGGCATCGACCATGGCGCCGCCTTCGTCGCCACCTGCATCGCCGCGGCGCTGGGTTGCCTGCTGATGGGCCTGTACGCCAACTGGCCGGTGGGCCTGGCGCCGGGCATGGGGCTCAACGCCTTCTTCACCTACACCGTGGTCGGCACCATGGGTTACAACTGGGAAACCGCGCTGGGGGCCGTTTTCGTTTCGGGCGTGCTGTTCATGTTCCTGACCTTGTCGAAAGTGCGCGAATGGCTGCTCAACAGCATCCCGGTGAGCCTGCGCCATGCCATGGGGGCCGGCGTCGGATTGTTTCTCGGGCTGATCGGCCTGAAAACTGCCGGCATCATCGTCGACAGCCCCGCCACCCTGATCAAGCTGGGCTCGTTGCATGAGCCAGGGCCACTGCTGGCGGCGGTGTGCTTCCTGCTGATCGCCATCCTCAGCTACAAGCGCGTGTTCGGCGCGATCCTGATCAGCATCATCGGCGTGACCCTGGCCGGCTGGGGTCTGGGCCTGGTGAAATTTGGCGGGGTGATGTCGATGCCCCCGAGCCTGGCACCGACCTGGATGGCGATGGACGTGGCGGGCGTGTTCAACGTCAGCATGATCAGCGTGGTGCTGGCGTTCCTGTTCGTGCACATGTTCGATACGGCCGGCACGCTGATGGGTGTGGCCCAGCGGGCGAATCTGGTAGCACCGGACGGGCGTATCGAGAACCTGTCGCGGGCGTTGAAGGCCGACAGTGCATCGAGTGTGTTCGGTGCGGTGGTGGGTGTACCGCCGGTGACCAGCTATGTGGAAAGTGCTGCCGGGGTTGCGGCAGGTGGCCGCACCGGCCTGACGGCGGTGGTGGTCGGTTTGCTGTTCGTCGCGGCAATGTTCTTCGCCCCGCTGGCCGGGATGATTCCGGCTTACGCCACAGCAGGTGCGCTGATCTACGTGGCCATGCTGATGATGGGCAGCATGGCGCACATCCATTGGGACGAGGCTACCGACAGCATTCCGGCGATCGTCACGGTGATCATGATGCCGTTGACCTTCTCGGTCGCCGATGGCATCGCCCTGGGCTTCATCAGCTATGTGGCATTGAAGGCAGGTACCGGCAAGTACAAGGAAATCTCCGCCAGCCTGTGGGTGCTGTGCGCGATCTTCATTGCCAAGTTCGTGTTCCTCTGAACCTCCCCGTACCCACCAAGGGCGCCTCGGCGCCCTTTCTTCGTTGCTGCAGGCTGTGCCGGCCTTTGCGCGGATAAAGGTCGGCACAGCCAGTACAAAAACACCAGACGAAAAAAAGCCCGCCAGTGTGAGAGCGGGCCAAAGGACCTACGAAGATTCTTCTAGCGACCAACTAGCTTCCACGGTAGGTCGAATAGCTGTACGGCGAAATCAACAGCGGCACGTGGTAGTGCTCCTGCTGCTCGTCGATGCCAAAGCGCAGCACCACAACATCCAGGAACGCCTGGGCCGGCAGTTGCACACCGCGGGCGCGGTAGTAGTCGCCTGCGCTGAACTGCAGCTGGTAGACGCCAGTGCGGTAGTCGTCGCCTTGCAACAGCGGCGCGTCGACGCGGCCATCGCTGTTGGTCAGGGCGGTGTTCACCAGCTCCAGTTGCTGGCCTTCGACACGGTACAGCTCGACCTTGATCGAGCTGCCCGGGCAGCCATGCGCGGCATCCAGTACGTGTGTGGTCAAACGTCCCATTGCGTGTCGCCTCTTGTTCAATCTGTGGGCAAGAAATACTCGCCAGCGCACCCAAACAAGGCCTGCGGCAGGCGCGAATGACGCTATTAAGACATTCCACGGCAAAATTGTACACAATTTTTTGAACCCAGCCGTCGCACCCCACCGCACCTTGCCCACAAACGACCCAGCAGTCGCGAATACAGGCGGGATAACGACGCCCACTTCATTAGCTGACCAATCAGGCAGGTTTCTTGCACTGTATTTCTTGTTGGCAGTGAAGCGACAAAAGGGCAGAAATGCGGAAAAACAGGCTTACAAAAGATTTCATAAGTTGTATACAATCAGCCCATCCGGTGGTGCGACATCCCGACGCGGCCCGCCCACCCCCCCGCACCAACGCACAAGAAGGAAGACTGCAGTGAGCGCTGACTATCCTCGCGACCTGATCGGTTACGGCAACAACCCTCCTCACCCGCAATGGCCGGGCAACGCTCGCATCGCGCTGTCTTTCGTGCTCAATTACGAGGAAGGTGGCGAACGCAACATCCTGCACGGCGACAAGGAGTCCGAAGCGTTCCTCTCCGAAATGGTTGCTGCCCAGCCGCTGCAAGGCCAGCGCAACATGAGCATGGAGTCGCTGTATGAATACGGCAGCCGTGCCGGTGTATGGCGCCTGCTCAAGCTGTTCAAGGACAGCGGCGTCCCGCTCACCATCTTTGCCGTGGCCATGGCCGCCCAGCGCCACCCCGACGTGATCCGCGCCATGGCCGAAGCTGGCCACGAGATCTGCAGCCACGGCTACCGCTGGATCGACCACCAGTACATGGATGAGGCCCAGGAGCGCGAGCACATGCTCGAAGCCATCCGCATCCTCACCGAAATCACCGGTGAACGCCCAGTGGGCTGGTACACCGGCCGCACCGGCCCGAACACCCGCCGCCTGGTGATGGAGGAAGGTGGCTTCCTCTACGACAGCGACACCTACGACGACGACCTGCCCTACTGGGAGCCGAACAACCCGACCGGCAAGCCGCACCTGGTGATCCCCTATACCCTGGACACCAACGACATGCGCTTCACCCAAGTGCAGGGTTTCAACTGTGGCGAGCAGTTCTTCCAGTACCTGAAAGACGCGTTCGACGTGCTTTATGCCGAAGGCGCCGAAGCGCCGAAGATGCTCTCCATCGGCCTGCACTGCCGCCTGGTCGGCCGCCCGGCGCGCCTGGCTGCGCTCAAGCGCTTCATCGACTACGCCAAGAGCCACGAGCAGGTCTGGTTCGCCCGTCGCGTGGACATCGCCCGCCACTGGCACACCACCCACCCGTACAAGAAAGAGAACGCCTGATGACCGCCTTCAAGACCCTCAAGCCCTCCGCCCTGGACCGCGACGCCTTCGTCGAGGTATTCGCCGACATCTACGAGCACTCGCCGTGGGTCGCCGAAAAAGCCTATGACGTGGGCCAACTGGGTGAACTGGACGAAGTCGAGGCGCTGCACCAGCGCATGAGCGATATCCTGCTCAGCGCCAGTCACACTGACCAGCTGGCACTGATCAATGCTCACCCGGACCTGGCCGGCAAGGCCGCCATCCAGGGCGAGCTCACCGCATCGAGCACCAACGAACAGGCCGGCGCCGGTATCCACCAGTGCACCGCCGAAGAGTTCGCCCGTTTCACCGAGCTGAACGATGCCTACAAGGCCAAGTTCCAGTTCCCGTTCATCATGGCGGTAAAAGGCAGCAACCGGCACCAGATACTCGCCGCGTTCGAAAAGCGCATCCACAACGACAGCGAGGCCGAATTCAAGGAAGCCTTGGCGCAGATCAACCTGATCGCCCTGTTCCGCCTGCTGCAGCTGTAAGCGGCAGCCGACCCCCATTCAGTACAACGAACATAAAAGAGAGACCCGCATGCGCACCCTGATGATCGAGCCCCTGACCAAAGAAGCCTTCGCTCCCTTCGGCGACGTGATCGAAACCGACGGCAGCGACCACTTCATGATCAACAACGGCTCGACCATGCGCTTTCACAAGCTCGCCACGGTCGAGACCGCCGAGCCTGAAGACAAGGCGATCATCAGCATCTTCCGCGCCGATGCGCTGGACATGCCGCTGACCGTACGCATGCTTGAACGCCATCCGCTGGGCAGCCAGGCTTTCATCCCGCTGCTCGGCAACCCCTTTCTGATCGTGGTCGCGCCCATTGGCGATGCACCTGTATCAGGCTTGGTCCGTGCCTTCCGCAGTAATGGCAGGCAGGGCGTTAATTACCATCGCGGCGTCTGGCACCACCCGGTGCTGACGATCGAAAAGCGGGATGACTTCCTGGTGGTTGATCGCAGCGGTTCTGGCAACAACTGCGATGAGCATTACTTCACCGAGGAACAGATGCTGATCCTCAATCCCCACCAATAAGAAAAGGTCGGTCATCGTTCTCGGTGATCGGCAGAGGTACATACTGTGGAAGCACACCTTCACGAATGGCTGAACCTGAGCATTCGCTGGGTTCACATGATCACCGGCGTAGCCTGGATCGGTGCATCGTTCTACTTCGTCTGGCTGGAGAACCACCTGAACCGAAGCAACCCGCGCGATGGGTTGTCGGGTGATCTCTGGGCGATTCACGGCGGTGGTATCTACCACCTGGAGAAATACAAGCTCGCCCCCCCGAAAATGCCCGAGAACTTGCACTGGTTCAAATGGGAAGCCTACTTCACCTGGATGTCCGGTATCGCCCTGCTGTGCGTGGTGTTCTACTGGAACCCGACGCTGTACCTGCTGGCCCCTGGCAGTACCCTCAGCGGTGCCGAAGGCGTAGCCATCGGTATCGGCTCGCTGGTCGCCGGCTGGTTCATCTACGACTTCCTGTGCGACTCGCCGCTGGGCAAGAAGCCGGCGTTGCTCGGTGCCGTGCTGTTCGTGCTGATCATCGCCGCCTGCTGGGGCTTCAGCCTGGTGTTCAGCGGCCGCGGTGCCTACCTGCACACCGGCGCGATCATCGGCACCATCATGGTCGGCAACGTGTTCCGCATCATCATGCCGGCCCAGCGCCAGCTGGTGGCCGCGATCGAGAACAACCAGACGCCCGACCCGGTACTGCCGGCCAAAGGCCTGTTGCGCTCGCGTCACAACAACTACTTCACCCTGCCGGTGCTGTTCATCATGATCAGCAACCACTTCCCGAGCACCTACGGTAGCCAGTACAACTGGCTGATCCTGGCCGGTATCGCGGTAGCTGCGGTGCTGATCCGCCACTACTTCAACACCCGCCACGACAGCAACAAGTACGCCTGGACCTTGCCTGTCGGTGCCCTGGCAATGATTTGCCTGGCCTACGTCACCGGCCCCAAACCGATGGCAGTGAGCCCTGAGCAGGCCGCCGCGAAGATCGAGTACCAGCCTCTGCCGGCTACTGCTGTGGGTGGCAAGACCGCTGCCGAGCAACGCGCCGAGGACGCCGCCAAGGCCGCCGCAGCGCCTGCCGAAGCCCCGGCCCAGGCTACGGCCCAGGCCGGTGCTGGCGACTTCGACAAGATCCACAATGTCATCCAGGAACGCTGCACCGTGTGCCATTCGGCCAAGCCGACCAGCCCACTGTTCAGCGCCGCACCTGCCGGCGTGATGTTCGACACCCCGCAGCAGATCCAGGCCCAGGCCGCGCGCATTCAGGCGCAGGCAGTGGCCAGCCAGATCATGCCGCTGGGCAACATCACCCAGATGACCACCGAGGAGCGCAAGCTGGTCGGTGACTGGATCGCCAAGGGCGCCCAGGTCAACTGATCGAGCCACAAGCGTCAAGCTGCAAGCCTCAAGCTGTACGTAGTAGGAAGCAAGCATCGAGTGCCAGGCTCCAGTGCGGATACCAAGCTTTTTCTTGAAGCTTGCCGCTTGGAGCTTGGCACTTGGATCCGAGAATAAAAACAAAACTCGAGGTGCTGCATGTCCGAGTCCCGCAAGGCGTACATACCCGTTGCGCCACCGCGCGAACCCTTGCCCCTGTTCCAACTGTTCCTGGTTGGCCTGCAACACGTTTTGCTGATGTACGGTGGCGCCATCGCTGTGCCGCTGATCATTGGCCAGGCCGCCGGGCTTTCCCGTGAAGAAGTCGCTTTCCTGATCAACGCCGACCTGCTGGTCGCTGGCGTCGCCACCATCATCCAGTCGTTCGGTATCGGCCCGGTGGGCATCCGCATGCCGGTGATGATGGGTGCCAGTTTCGCAGCCGTGGGCAGCATGGTGGCCATGGCCGGCATGCCCGGTGTAGGCCTGCAGGGGATCTTCGGCGCGACCATCGCCGCCGGCTTCTTCGGCATGCTGATCGCACCGTTCATGTCCAAGGTCGTGCGCTTCTTCCCACCGCTGGTCACCGGAACGGTGATCACCTCGATTGGCCTGTCGCTGTTCCCGGTAGCGGTCAACTGGGCCGGTGGCGGCCAGGATGCCAGTACGTTCGGCTCGCCGATCTACCTGCTGGTGGCCGGCCTGGTGCTGGCCGTGATCCTGCTGATCAACCGCTTCATGCGCGGCTTCTGGGTCAACGTGTCGGTGCTGGTTGGCATGGGCCTGGGCTACGTGCTGGCCGGCACCATCGGCATGGTCGATCTGTCAGGCCTGAGTGAAGCGCCGTGGTTGCAGGTGGTGACGCCCCTGCACTTCGGCATGCCGACCTTCAGCCTGGCACCGATCCTGTCCATGTGCCTGGTGGTGGTGATCATCTTCGTCGAGTCCACGGGCATGTTCCTTGCCCTGGGCAAGGTGACCGACCGCGAAGTCACCCCAGGCATGCTCCGCCGCGGCCTGCTGTGCGATGCCGGGGCGTCGTTCATCGCCGGCTTTTTCAACACCTTCACCCACTCGTCGTTCGCCCAGAACATCGGCCTGGTGCAGATGACCGGGGTCCGCTGCCGCTTTGTCACCATCGTGGCCGGCGCACTGCTGATTCTGCTCAGCCTGCTGCCCAAGGCAGCGTTCCTGATCGCCTCGATCCCGCCCGCGGTACTGGGTGGGGCGTCGATCGCCATGTTCGGCATGGTGACCGCTACCGGGATCAAGATCCTCCAGGAAGCCGACATCGGCGACCGCCGCAACCAGTTGCTGGTTGCGGTAAGCGTGGGCTTCGGCTTGATCCCCGTGGTGCGCCCGGAGTTCTTCGCGCAGATGCCGCAGTGGATGGAGCCCATCACCCACAGTGGCATCGCCATGGCCACGGTCAGCGCCCTGGTGCTGAACGTGCTGTTCAACATTCTGGGCGGTGCCGACCGCGCGGTGCACAACGACGCCTGTCACCAGCACTGAGGCAAAACCCCTTCGAGTGAACGGGAGCGGCCTGTAGCCGCTCCGGTCTCGAACCGTCGTAGACGCTATACCGTCGGCCCGCCGGAATGGGCCGCCCGGGGCACCTGCACGCCAAAAAAACCCAAAAAAAACAATAAGTCCGGGAAGCACAACATGAAACGCATCACCACGTCCCTCTTGCTGGGCAGCAGCTTGCTGGCCACCGTTCCTGCCCACGCGGGCGAATGGCTGCAATGGCACGGCGAAAGCCTGACCTACCTGTACGGCAAGGACTTCAAGGTCAACCCCAGCATCCAGCAGACGGTTACCTTCGAGCACGCCAACAAATGGAAGTACGGCGACACCTTCATGTTCGTCGACAAGATTTTCTACAACGGCAAAGCAGACGCCAGCAAGGGCGTGACCACCTACTACGGTGAGTTCAGCCCACGCCTGTCATTCGGCAAGATCTTCGACCGGAAACTGGCATTCGGCCCGGTCAAGGATGTGTTGCTGGCCATGACTTATGAACGTGGCGAAGGCGACAACGAGGCCTACCTAATCGGCCCCGGCTTCGACCTGGCCATCCCGGGCTTCAACTACTTCACCCTTAACTTCTATGTGCGCAACACCGAGGGCAGCCGCCCCGGGGACAATGTGTGGCAGATCACCCCGGCCTGGTCGTACACCCTGCCGGTGGGCAAGTCCGACATCCTGATAGATGGTTACATGGACTGGGTGACCGACAACGACCAGACCCGCCGTGGCACCTACCACGCCAACCTGCACTTCAACCCGCAGGTCAAATATGACCTGGGCAAGGCCCTGAACCTGGGGGCAAAGCAGCTTTATGTGGGCTTCGAGTACAGCTACTGGAAGGACAAGTACGGCATCGACAGCCGCGGCAGCCTGGACAGCAACCAGAGCGTGGCGAGCGCGCTGATCAAGGTACACTTCTAAGAAGTTGACCGAACGCACAAGTTTGATTCACAGCGCTCCAGGACGGAGCACTTGAGGCGCGGCGCGCAAGCCAGTAATCTGCGCGCCCCCTCGATCAGGGCAGAACGGATTCTGCCTGCGTTTACTGACCGCTCAGTCAATGAATACGGGCGGTTGGCGAACGTGTTGCCAGCCTGAAAGACCCTTTTCATCCGTTCAGAACGAAGTCGAGCAGGAAGGTTTTGCCAACCCGGAAAAGTTGGCCCAACCCTTGCCAAACAGCTGTGGCCTATCGAAAAAAGCTGACTCAAAAGACAAAAAGCGCCAACAACGAGCGCAGACAACAGATCAAACAAGGGAGCGACACTCGCAATGCGTACCATCAACAGCCTGATCCTTGCTGGCGGCCTGCTGGCCTGCGGCACCACCTTCGGCGGTGACTTGCTGCAATGGCAGAACAACAGCCTGACCTACCTGTGGGGCAAGAACTTCAAGGTCAACCCGCCAACCCAGCAAACCGTGACCTTCGAACATGCCGATGGCTGGAAGTACGGCGACAACTTCATCTTTGTCGACAAGATCTTCTACCAAGGCCAGAAGGACGAGGGCAACGGCCCGAACACCTACTATGGCGAGATCAGCCCACGCCTGTCGTTTGGCAAGATCTTCGACCAGAAGCTGGAGTTCGGCCCGGTCAAGGACGTGCTGCTGGCCATGACCTACGAGTTTGGCGAGGGTGATACCGAGTCGTACCTGATCGGCCCGGGCTTCGACCTGGCCATCCCTGGTTTCGACTACTTCCAGCTGAACTTCTACAACCGCACCACCGACGGCAGCCGTGCCGGCGACAATGTGTGGCAGATCACGCCGGTGTGGTCGTACACCATCCCGGTGGGGGATTCCGACGTACTGATCGACGGCTTCATGGACTGGGTGGTCGACAACGACCAGAACCGCCGTGGCACCTACCACGCCAACCTGCACTTCAACCCGCAGATCAAGTACGACCTGGGCAAGGCGCTGCACTTTGGCGAGAAGCAGTTGTACGTGGGTGTGGAGTATGACTACTGGAAGAACAAGTACGGCATCAAGGACAGCGATGCCTTCACCACCGACCAGAACACCATGAGCTTCCTGGTCAAGGTGCACTTCTGACCTGAGCCCTCGGGGCCGCGCTGCGGCCCATTCGCGGCCACGCCCGCTCCCACAGGGTCCGCGCTCGGCCCATGGCAGATACTGTACCTGTGGGAGCGGGCGTGCCCGCGAACCGGGGCAACGCCCCGGCCAGGCCGCTCAGTTGGCCGGCCGCACGCGGCGCCACAGCTTCTCGGCCACCGTCACTACCGCCAGCACCACGGCACCGGCGATCACCCCGGCCACGCCATTGAGCAACGCCACGGTAAGCCCACCACCGCGCCCCTCGCTGAACGCTTCGACCGCGTGATGCAGCGGCGCGATGCCATGCACCAGAATCCCGCCACCCACCAGGAACATCGCCGCCGTGCCAACCACCGACAGGCCTTTCATCATGTAGGGTGCCGCGCGCAATATGCCATTGCCTACCGCCTGAGCCACGCCCGACGCCCGCTTGGTCATCCACAGCCCAAGGTCGTCCAGTTTGACGATGCCGCCCACCACCCCGTAAACGCCCAGGGTCATTACCACTGCGATGCCCGACAGCACGATCACCTGCTGTGGCAGCGGCGAGTCGGCGACGATGCCCAGGGTAATGGCGATGATTTCCGCCGACAGAATAATTTAACTACCCCTATCCTGCACAATACGGCGATTCACTGGGCCTAGCTGCCCAATGTAGGCTTGTGCATCGCCTGATTCTGCACAACACAAGCCCATTCCATCTAGAAAAAACACCCGACGGCGGTGGGGAAATCCCCGTCAGGGTCACCGCAATGGGAGATTTTCTGTAAATTGACGAAGGTGCTATACGACAGCCTGTGACATTCAATTTCTCTTGGCTGTCTCCACGCCCCACGAAAGCGCCCGCATCGCAACTGCAGCGACCATCCCAGCTAAAGCCCCAACCACACCATATGCTCCTATCTTCACAACAGGCGCCCATCCTTCAAAGGAGCTCGTGGTAGCTTCAATGAGGTGCTCGATTGGGTGAATACCTTCTGCCACAAAGGTGCCGCCAACAAGGAACATCGCGACAGTCCCAATCCACGACAGTGCCTTCATAAGAACTGGGGCTGACGCCACCAATACACCGCCAACTTTCCTCAAAACCGCTCCGGTGCCACCGTCAGATTTAGAATTGAGCAAAGCAAGACCAGCGTCATCCAACCTGACAATTCCCGCAACCAGCCCATACACGCCAACAGTCATAGCCAATGAAATTACAATCAGCGTCACAATCTGTTGTAGCAAAGGGGCAGACGACACAACATTCAAAGTTATAACTGTAATTTCCGCGCTCAATATAAAGTCCGTCCGGATAGCCCCCTTAACTTTACGCCTTTCGTAAGCTGCCAGCTCCTCCTTAGTTTTAGGCGCAGACTTGGCCTCGCTTGCACCGGACTCGTGACCACTTTGAAATAGCTTCTCCTTAATAGCTTCGAACCCTTCATAGCAAAGGTATACTCCTCCTGCCATTAGCAGCCACTTCACTGACCAAGGGAGGAACGCGCTAAGCAATAGCGCACAAGGCACCAAAATCGCCTTATTAAGGAGTGATCCTTTGAACACAGCCCAGACCACAGGGAGCTCACGATCTGCTTTGACGCCTGTAACTTGCTCAGCATTGACTGCTAAGTCGTCACTCAGCACGCTGGCCGACTTCTTGGCCGCGACCTTACTCATCAAAGAGATATCATCTAGCAGAGCCGCGATATCATCCAACAAAGCAAAAAAACTGCTGCCAGCCATTCCATTCACCCTTAGTAGATTCTTACAAACCCATCGTCCATAAGCGCCTGACCTCCCAGACTTGCTCGCAGGACTATCACGATGGCAAACAAGATGGCATACAGACCTGCTGGTGGCAAAACAGTTCTGCCTTGGCCACCCACCTTTCTTCGACGGCGGCCATCTCGCATCACCTGTTGCACTGAAATTCATAGCTGCCGAGCCCACCGGGTGGTAGCCTGCCGACAGCAAATGGCTGACGGGCTCCTTCATGTTTTTAAGACAAATCACTCAGTGGCTCTTCCCTGACAAACGGACACAGCGAGAGAAGGATCAGGAGCGAGAGTTCATTGAGGCAATTAACAACCTCAAGACTTTGTCGGTGAACGAACGCAGCATGTCAATCGACCCTGAAGAAATTCGCGATATCGTCATAGCCTCCCGCGAAAAACTGAAGCACTTGGTCAGTAAACAGCACAAAGTAACAACCGCACCAATTGCTAGCCCACTCGAAAACTTCCACCACAATCTTCATGACGGCCTAGATGCTATCCAACATGTAAGCTGGCGGCGATTAGCTGACGGTTCTTCAGTGCAGTATGTATGCCTGCAGTCCCTCACCACTGGCTTGTATTCAGTTGCGTTTGCGAGCTTATTCAGTGTTGATAGCGAGAACCTGCCACCCTGGCTTGACGCAAACATAAGTAAGCAAGTCGCTACTGCGCTGAAGACGTCCAAGCTTTACTGGTATGGAAACCTCAAGGAAGCAATGGATGCCTGGGATCGAGAGCTGTAGAGCTCGGCATGTTCAACAGATTTTGGCAGCTTGAAGCACGAATTTCAGGCATCATGCATTCCAAAAAAATCATTCATTTGATCGGTTGGATATCGCAGCAATGTGTGCTTCTAGATGCTGAACCTCAGCAGCCCACTCAAGCAAAAAATTCTTCCAGTCATTGGCGTAGAACCCTTCCACCAGTCGAGTTGATCCTGAGCTCGCTTGGAGAAAACGTTCACGCCAAGGCTGTTGAATGTCAGACTCACGGACTATTTCTTTGCCGGAGGAACTGCGTCGAGTAGGCACGCTGAGGCTAACAATATCAAGCGTCAGTGCTGGTTCAAATACAGCGTCGTTATGTTCCTCGATAGAAATGCGTTCGAGAATCGCCACCAAAGGAACTGCTTCAGGATGGCCAGGTTTAAGTGAAGCGAGCTTCCAGAGCGCTTGACGCCTTGTTAATTCTCGGGCGCGGACTTTTTCCTCACTCATCTCATTTTCCCTAGGCCATCAATGATACGTGTACAAGTAGTGCAGCGTACCACCAAGGCGAACCTCTGTCGTAGAGCGGGCCGCTCTTTGCGAGTCACGGCCCTGCATGCGTCCATCTCCCCGCATGACCGCACCTCCGCCTACGACGCCCACCAGCTTATCCCTAAACCACCTCCCCCCCGACGTCGCAGCATATCCGAGCCCGGATGCAACTTTTGAGTATGTTCTCTGCATACCGTTTATATGTGCTGGACAACCCCCACTTTCATCGTGCTAGCATTGGCAAATCGGTCAGCCTGGATCGAGCGGTCGGCGCGCATAGATAACTCACAGGTCATTCACCTGCATTTCGCAGTTCATCTGACATAAGTCCTTGCGGACAGCCGGCACCGCTTCGAACCATGGAGGATGACCATGCAAATTTCCCTGTTCGCTGCTGACTTCGTGTCGGGCAAAGGTATTTTACGGCTAGCTAGATGTCTTCAACGCGACTGGCCAGGCAACAAAAAAATTAAGCTTTCCGCTGCCCAAAATTTGATGAGCCGATGCCTTGGCTACGTAGACCTTCATGACGCCCGTAAGAGCATCGATAAAGATGATCTCCAGTTTGTATCATTAGAAGAAATCAAAGCGCAAAGCCTTCGCGTCATTGATGCTATGCTCAACAACACGTGCCCCGGTCAGAATATCGACTATGCGGCACTGAATGATCAGATCGAAAAATGGCCCTTTAAGCATCTTGCAATTTACAAGATACTTGACGCACCACCTCCCACCGAAGTATGCAAAAAAACCATTCAAAGTAAGGCTTTTGAGCTTACGACCCTATACATCAACAACTACGACAGCGTTATCTCTCGAGTCCAGAAAGCATTAGGGCATATTCCAGTTGAGACAACAAATTATTACATGAAGCACGCTATTGGGCATTGTCGGAACGACCTTAGCCCTAATCGAGTCGAAATCCCTATCGAAACCGGTGAGTGTCTGACATGTGGGCATAGCACCATCAGCACACCTCAGAAGCCGTAGCATTTCAGGCAAGTAAGCGCGCTCCGCTCAGCCTCGAGGCAGCTCGCCCGCCGAGCAGCAGCGCGCCCGAATGATCAGGGGGGAAACGGCCTCTTCCCTTCTGTTGCCGGGAGTGAACATGACAATAGTGGATGTGAAGCAGATCCTGCCCCTTGTCATCACCGCAGTCGAGCGTGCTGGGATTCTGTTAGCGCAGGAATATGTCCGACCGGACGGTCGACGCGGCTCAGGGAGCAAAGCAGATGTCGATGCTGAAATAGAACAGGTGCTGCGCTCGGAGCTTTTGAACATCTTGCCCTGCGACTTTTGGGGCGAGGAAACTGGCCATGTGCTCTCCGGTCATCGCTTCTGCTGGGTCGTCGATCCCAATGATGGAACCAGTGATTTCCTGAGAGGGCTGAAGGGATCAGCGCTGTCGATTGGCTTGCTAGAGGCGAAGGTGCCTGTACTTGGAGTAGTACACGCTCCGGTCACTCCGGAAGGAAAATCGGATTGCATCGCTTGGGCAAGGGGTATGGATCATTTGCTCCGAAATGGATTACCTGTGCGCCTGGATCTTTCCACTCAACAGCTTTCCAAATCTAGCCTGGTGATGGTCAGTACCTCAGCTGATAAAAAACCTCAAACCAATGCAGATTTATGTGCTCCTGGTGGTTTTCATCCGATGCCCTCCATTGCATACAGACTGGCCAGAGTGGCAACTGGGGAGGGGATCTGCGGAGTATCGCTTTACCCCGTTTCAGCTCACGACGTCGTAGCTGGTCATGCGCTGCTGATTGGTGCCAATGGTGTGCTCGTTGATGAGCATGGAGCTCAGATCAGCTACACGGACGAGGCAGAAATGCATCGAGTATCTAACCGGTGTTTTGGCGGAGCGCCTAGTGCTTGCGCTGAGCTTGCGGAGAGAGATTGGGAGAGAGTCTTCGCGGATGATTCTGGCTGATCATCAGTTCCATTTCGTGGCGTGTCCCGGGGGAGCGGCTGTCGTAAACCGAGCCCCTTCAGATCTCGGCCCGCTGGGCTTCCATCCTCACGCCTTCGCCATCCTGGCTGCGCGCTCCGCTTGCTTCTTGCCCGACATTACAACCCCGATAAGAATTGTCCTTCGTGCGAGCTTTGAACATGACCCAAAACATAACGTCCGTGCCCGTGCTTGAGATCGAACAATTCAGGGCTCGGTATCCACGACTATTTTCTGATCCTGGTGTGGATGACATCTACTGCAGCCCCGGATGGCGCGAGATCCTCTATGCCCTGTGCCACACGCTCCAAGCCCATCTGGATCGGCATCCAGAGGTGCCGCAGGTCGTGGTGGCCCAGGTGAAATCGAAGTTCGGTGAGCTGCATTTTTTCTACGACGGTGGCGACGCTTACTGCCAAGGTGCCGTGGCTGTAGCTGAGGAGCTGTCACTGAAGACGTGCGAGCAGTGTGGCGCGCCGGGGCAGCAAGTGAGCGGACGCTGGGTTCACACGCTCTGCCCACGACATGCTGGCAGCGGAAATCCAGGAGCTGCGTAGATGGTGACCGTCATCCCGATGAGCCAAGCCCGCAGGCGCCTGAGGCGAATCGTTGCACTTGTTGCCAAAGGCCACGTGTTTGTTGTGACCAAGAACGGCAAACCATTAGCGACGATAGAGGCGCCTGAGGAGTCAGAACAGCAAGCGGTGAAATCGGGACACTCGGACAGCTCGAAGCACCATGAGTAGGCATTTCCATGGCAGAAGTACATTTGTACTCCGCGCTAGGAACTCATACCTAGCAGGGCGGCGCACAGGAATACCTGCGAGCGAGTAGCACATTCAGCTCTTCGACTCCGCTTCGAATGAACGAAGGCTTCTGGGAAGGATGAACATGCAGATCAAAAAACCACAGCACCTCCAGGCATGTTGCCGCTGACCGAAAACT